>JALTUD010000578.1 GCA_027047735.1 Flavobacteriales bacterium
AATTTTGCCAGTCAATCTACCGATAGTATCGGTATTCAAAATTGGAACTGGTGGTTTGAAAACGGATACGGAGAAGGCTCTCATAAATATGAAGGATACTGCTATGAAAATGCAGGGACTTATGACGTAAAATTGATTGTAGAAAATACAGTTGGTTGTTTTGATACGGTGGAAGCACTTGGTTTAATTAACACTTACCCCTACCCCATTGCAGACTTTGAATTAACACCGGAAAACACAACCGTTGACAATGCAGAGATTACGTTTACCAACAATAGCACTGACGCTATTACGTGGATATGGGATTTTGATGACAACACCTTAGACAGTATTGAATATGAACCTACTCACGTTTACAGTGACACAGGAAATTACACCGTGGAACTTACGGTTTACAATGCCAACGGCTGTTTTACAAATGTCTATCATCAAGTAATCATCACACCCATTGAAAACATTTACATTCCTACGGCATTTTCACCAAACGGAGATGGAGAAAACGATGTTTTATACGTCAGAGGTTATCTAAATGGTATGGCTTTTAATATATTTGACCGTTGGGGTAAAAAAGTTTTTGAAGCTACAAACCAAAGTATGGGCTGGGACGGAACAATCAACAACAAACCTGCTATGGAAGGGGTCTATTACTGGTATTTAGTCACTACAATTAATGGAAAAAAGAAGACGTATACTGGAGATGTATCTTTGATGCGATAGAATAATAGTTGTTCATAAATAATTCTAATAAAGTGTCAAAATTTCAGATTTTTTTTAGAAATTTTGATAACTATTGAAATCATCCTGTTTTCTTTGACCAAAATCATATTCTAAACCATCCTATACATTACCTTTGCAGACATGTATTGGAAAAAACTAAATCACAACGAAATCAATAATCGAGTTCAAGAAGCGATTAGCCGGAACATCAATTACAGAGAAACTCCTCTATTGGGGATTCCCGGTTCTTTCCTAGATGAAGAAGAATTTTATCCGGAAGCTCCTTTTTTGGAGGATTCTCCATTTTTAGCAACCTTTATTAACAACCCCAATCACATTGGTTGCCATACACTTACAAAAGATAAATCAGAGCCTTTTTTTAGAGG
>JALTUD010000579.1 GCA_027047735.1 Flavobacteriales bacterium
GTGGTGGCGGTGGTGGCGGTGGCACGTTGCTCAAATCAATTAGCTCTATTTCTTCGTCTTCCAATACTACTCCTGAATCCAATTTGGTTGGTTCAGGTTCTGCACGACGCAATTCAATAGCAACCAATACCGTGGACATGGCAATTACACCTCCCAAAGCTATAAATCCCAGCTTTGACAGGATGTTCTCCATATCTGCTTTACTACTCTTTTTTGGTTCCATACTTAAAATTAATGTGTTTTAACAGATTTGTAAAGTTAATAAGAATTTTCTTATTTCCAATACTACGTACATACCTTTTCCTAATTGGTTCAATCCGTTTGCTTGTTTTTTTGTGTTTTTTGTTGCTTTTTTTCTGCAATCAAAAAAAATCATCCTTACTTTCACTCTGTTTTTATTACGCGTTAGGGATAGGAGTGGCATCCTTTTGGGTTGTTGCATATATGCAACCCAAAAGATATAACGGATAGCCCGACCTATTTTCATCAAACAAACGTTTCGCGAGAGCGATATGTTTGTTTGGTGGAAATGGGGAACGCCCAAAGCTAACTATTTTTTCGCAAAGGTTTCGGTTACATTGTCGTAGCTTATGTAATATTCGTCTTTTGAAAGGTGTCGAACATCGGCTTGAGAGTTGAAGCCCCGCATCAGTAATTGTCCGTATTTGTCGTGTATTTCAAAGGCGGTAGGGTTGGAGAAAATTACTTGTTTATCCTTTCTGTTGTACACAAAGTTTAATTGAGGCATATCGGAAATAATGGTTGTGCTTGGAGATTTTCGGTAGTTTCTGGCATCTATTTTTTGGACGACTCTGAATTTGTTTTCTCCCGATACCAAATAAACTTTATGTTCGTAAACATTTAGAGAGGGCTCTCCCTTTCCTTTTACTTCGCCTACGTCCACCCATTTGTTCCATTTATATTGTTGTATAATAAAAGGTAATGAGCCGTGTTCGTCGGTGGTTATCCATCTTAATATGCCTGACTCATCCACTTCTATGGATTGGGTGTAAAAGGTGGGTTGCGTTTGAAGAGCTTCGGGGTTTAATATTCTAGGTGTGCAACCTTTTTTATGTTTAATTTCTATAATTACAGGGTCTT
>JALTUD010000580.1 GCA_027047735.1 Flavobacteriales bacterium
TACCAAAAATAAAACGGCTTTTACATTTGGTGCATAACTCATATTTCCCACAAAAATCAAATCGTATTGTTTGTTAGCCGCTTCGTCAACCTTAGGTTTAAAGAAATCAACATCAATACCATTGGGAATCACTACAATATCCTTCCTGTTTTGATGAAAAATAAAATTTCTGTCTTCCTCCGAAATAATCGTATGCTTTTCAAAATAATCAAAAACCAAATGCTCATAACGAACCAATCGCTTCGCCTCCGAACGAACAATTGGTTTTAACCATCCGCTCACATCAATCCTGCGTTCCATACCTTTGGAAAAAGCATCCATATAGTCGATAGTTTTGGAAATATGATGCTCGTTTTTGACATATTCCGCCGTACGAATTAATTGACTGTAAATACAATCCGGTTCAAAAGAACGGATAATTTCTTTTATTCTCCGATGAGCTTTTTTCTGATAAAAATAATGCACTTGATAAGGCTTCTCACTCCAAATAGCACGAACCAAATTAAACGCCGTTTTTACTTTGCTCAATTTTATTATCTCTAAACGATTGCAAATGGTTTGTAGATGAGAAACCACATCGGCACTAACATTTCCCTCACTCAAACAACACAAAAAAATCGTATGTTTTTTGCTCAACTCCTTTACCTGATGATAAATCCTTAATTTATCACCTTTATCCAACGGATAAGGAACTCTGGAAGTAACGACTAATAGTTTACTCATCAATTATTCAATATTATGACATACATTCCTTCATATATCAAATCAAACAAATCCATTACGTCTTTGTTAGTCAAACGAATACAACCATGCGAAGCCGGTTGACCGATTAAGCCTTCCTCCGCCGTACCATGAAAGTAGATTCTTCTTTCATAAGAATCCAGCTTACCTCCTTTATTTACCCCCTTTTCCAATCCTTCTATTGTGATAATTCTGGTCGTAATAATATCTTTATCTATCGGAATAGGGCGTTTTTCTATTTTTGCTATTTCACCGGTAAACTTTTTATGTTTTAAAATACCGTTCATCGGAACATCCGCTCCGTATTTACCGTTTATTTTATGGAGACCAACCGGAGTCATTTCACTATTTGCGACGGAA
>JALTUD010000581.1 GCA_027047735.1 Flavobacteriales bacterium
ACGCTAAATAAGGGTTTTACTTTTCATAGCCCCGGCTCGTTGCGCACAATGTCCAGCCCCTTCAAGGTGGCCATGTTAGACGGTCAGTAGACAGGCCACGCCCGCCCTTATGCTGTCCACATGATGCACAACAAGCAATATAGTGTATGCTCGGTTTCCGTTGAGTACTAACATTATACATTAATCTTTTTCTTTTTAACATGTCCTAATCAATAGTAGGTGTATTTCTAATTTTGTTTCTTTTCTTAGAAATCTGACCATTGTGTTTGTTTATTTCTTTGTTTAGCAAATCAAATAAAACTCTTATTGTTTCATTCCCTTTTCTTATCTCTTTTTCAAGTTCTTGCAAATGATACCATCCGTATATTTGATATTTTTCTACATCTCTAATTTGCTTTACTTGTTCTTCTCTTGTTATTTTTCGCATCATAGTTGTTTATATTTTCTCACGCTCAAAAAGAAAAAGCGTAAGTGGTTAATAATTAATTTTCGTTTTCAAAGTCGCACACACCATATTGCCTACTCGTTATAAAACAATGTCCGCCCCTGTCAAAGGCGGCTGTTTGCTACCGAGTAGGATGCCGCCGCCCCTCTTCTGGCGGCCACTGTTTATAACATGCACATATAATTAAAAAATTGCTATTCGTCATTTTGGAAGTTTTAGAAAAATTTAATCGTTCCATTATAATGTTTCAAATTTGATAATTCTTTAATCCGTCCTTGTAAATACCTTTCAACTCTTTTTTTTGCCGACCTTAAATTTAACGCCTCGAAATAAATGTTTCTTGGGTCTATTACGGCTTTTGCTTTTGAATAATCGGTGGCTTTAAGGCTGTTTTCTTCAAATTTTAAAATAGCTGTTTCTGATTGTTTAATCTCAATCTCTTTTATTTTTCTGGTTTTTGGACTATATGAAAACAATCTTAACCCTCTTGTTCTTGTGATTGAATCAATAAGCTTAAATTCCTGTTTTTCTTTTTCAACAGCCTCTATTTCGGGCTTGTTAATTTTTTCATAAGATAATTTATTTACAATTTCCATACTTTTAGTTTTTTTGGTTTACGCAATTTTCTAATTATATCTGCCACACCGTTGC
>JALTUD010000582.1 GCA_027047735.1 Flavobacteriales bacterium
GCCTTCAATGGCTCCTATTTCAACAGGGTTAGGCGAAATATATCAATATGTATTAACAGCTGAAAAGGGGTACGAAAAAGAGTATTCCCCAATGAAACTTCGAACCTTACAAGATTGGGTCGTAAAACGTCAATTGTTAGGCATAGAAGGTGTAGCGGAAATCAATTCTATGGGAGGCTTTTTAAAACAATACGAAATAGCCATTGATCCTAGTTTATTGCAATCGATGAAAATTAGTCTTCCGGACGTGTTTGTTGCACTTAATCAAAGTAACGAAAACACCGGGGGAGCTTACATAGAAAAAGGAGCAAGTGCTTATTATATCCGTACAGAAGGATTAACAAGAACAATAAAAGATATAGAAAACACAGTAGTAACGGTTAGAAATAACACGCCTGTTTTGGTAAAAGACATTGCTAAGGTTCAATTGGGGAAAGCCCCTCGTTATGGGGCGTTGGTTCGCAACGGCAAAGAGGAAGTAGGCGGAAAAGTAATGATGTTTAAAGGAGCTAACTCGGCAAAAGTTACCGAATTGGTCAAGGAAAAAGTAAAACAAGTCCAAAAATCCTTACCCGAAGGTGTCCGCATAGAACCTTATTTAGTTCGCGACAAATTGGTAAAGACAGCAATTGGTACCGTTGAGAAAAACCTTATTGAAGGAGGGTTAATCGTTGTTTTTATACTGGTTTTGTTTTTAGGGAATTGGCGAGCCGGACTAATCGTAGCATCCGTAATTCCTTTTACGATGCTTTTTACCATTTCCATGATGAATTTGTTGGGAATCTCAGCAAACTTGATGAGTTTGGGAGCAATAGATTTCGGATTGATTGTCGATGGTTCCGTCATTATCGTAGAGGCTATTTTACATCGTTTACACGATAAGTTTCAAGGAAAGAAACTAACCCGACAAGAATTAGACAAAGAAGTTACCCTTTCTGCACAAAAAATACGAAGTTCAGCAGCTTTTGGTGAAATTATAATCCTGATGGTTTACATTCCCATTTTGGCTCTCGTTGGAATCGAAGGGAAAATGTTTAAACCCATGGCTCAAACCGTTATGTTGGCAATTTCGGGAGCCTTAATCTTGTCGTTAACGTATATCCCTATGATGTCGGCATTGTTTCTAAGTAAAAACGTGTCGGGAAATGTTACTTTTTCCGATAAAATTATATTATTCTTTCAAAATAGATATACACCGGCTCTAAAGAAAGCACTTAACCATAAGGTTGCAGTACTAACCGGAGTAATAGCTTTATTTATTTTTAGTCTTTTCCATTTCACGAGAATGGGAAGTGAGTTTATCCCTACTTTGGAAGAAGGAGATTTGGCTATGCAGCATATTTTACCACCGGGAAGTTCTCTTTCTCAAAGTGTAAAAACAGCCGAATTAATCGAAAACAAATTACTGGAACATTTCCCCGAAATTACAGATGTAGTCGCCAATATCGGTTCGGCTGAAATACCAACTGACCCTATGCCGGTTGAGATAGCAGATTACACAATTGTAATGAAACCCAAAGAAGAATGGATAACAGCTCATACCCGACAAGGGATGTTTGAAAAAATAGAAGAAGTGTTACACGATATACCCGGAGTTTCTTATGAGTTTTCTCAACCTATTCAATTGCGGTTTAACGAATTGATTTCGGGTTCTAAAGCCGACGTAGCCATAAAGCTGTTTGGAGATGATTTGGATTTGCTTTACCAAAAGGCAAAAGAAGCCCAAAAAGTCATTAGTACGATTAAAGGCGTAGGAACGGTCAATGTGGAGCAAACAGTTGGTATGCCGCAAATCATAGTTTCCTATAAGTATGATAAAATGGCTCAATACGGATTAAAAGTAAAAGAAATAAACCGGGTAGTAAGAGCTGCATTTGCCGGCGAAGTAGTCGGGAATATTTACGAAAAAGAAAAACGCTTTGATATGGTCGTTCGTTTAGATGAATCCAAAAGAAAAAATATCGATGATGTAAAAAATCTATTGGTTAATTTACCCAACGGCAGTCAA
The DNA here is from genome assembly GCA_027047735.1 of Flavobacteriales bacterium. Classification (GTDB taxonomy): domain Bacteria; phylum Bacteroidota; class Bacteroidia; order Flavobacteriales_D; family Parvicellaceae; genus S010-51. The sequence continues at coordinate 2,009 of JALTUD010000582.1, forward strand.
GTTCCCGTTAAGGAAATTGCCGATGTACGACTAATGAATGCACCCATGCAAATTTCGAGAGAAAACACCAATAGAAAGATAGCGATCGGTGTAAATGTCGGAGATATAGATGTAGAAACGTTGGTTGAAAATATTCAAAAAGCCTTAAATGAAAACATAGAGCTTCCTACGGGATATTACTTTACCTATGGAGGTCAGTTCGAAAATTTAAAAACGGCGAATGAAAGACTCTCCATAGCACTTCCAATAGCTTTGGGCTTAATTTTCATTTTGTTATATTTTACGTTTTCTTCAATTCTTCAAGCAGTACTTATTTTTATGACCATTCCGCTTTCGGCAATAGGAGGGATTTGGGCGTTGGAAATAAGAGATATGCCTTTTAGTATATCCGCAGGAATCGGGTTTATTGCTCTGTTTGGAGTTGCGGTACTCAACGGGATAGTCCTAATCGGCTATTTCAATCAATTAAAAAGAGAAGGAATAACCGATTTGAAAGAGCGAATCATAACCGGAACTAGAGTTCGATTACGACCGGTATTGATGACCGCCGCTGTAGCGTCGTTGGGTTTTTTACCGATGGCACTATCCACTTCCGGAGGGGCTGAAGTTCAAAAACCTTTAGCTACCGTAGTTATAGGAGGGTTGATTTCAGCAACCATTTTAACCTTAATTATATTACCTATTCTATATTCTATCTTAGAATCATGGAAAACAAAAACAAAATAAGAAAGATGAAAAATTATATAAAATATACGATACTTACGTTAGGGCTAACCATTGCAATTGTCTCATGCAAGAATGAAGAAACCGATAACGCAACACATGCTCACGAAGATGTAGCATCTGAACATGAACATAAGGAAGAACTATTTCTATCCAACGAACAAATAGAAACCATAGGATTGGTTACAGGCGGTTTTTCTACCATAAAAATCAGTGGGTTTATTAAAGCTTCCGGAATAATGGGGGTTCCTCCAAGTGCTTTTTCAGCTGTTTCAGTAAAAAAAGAAGGTCAACTGAAAGTGAGTAAACGTTATGTTGCAGGAAATGAAGTGAAAAAAGGAGAAATCTTGGCATATGTTGTCAATCCCGATTTAATTCGTTTACAAGAAAGTTACTTTTCGTCCAAATCACTTCTTCAACAAAAAGAAACGGAATTGGAAAGGTTGAAATTACTAATTAAAGATAAAGCCGTTGCATTAAAAGATGTGCAACAAAGACAATCCGAATACGACGCCGTAAAAGCACAAAAAATATCCATAGAAAAACAATTAGAGTATTACGGCATACACACGGCAACTCTAACACCGGAAGCTATGACCGAAAAAATACCGGTTCTTTCGCCAATGAGTGGTTACATTACCACGGTAACGATGTTTAACGGAATGTATGTTACCCCTTCTCAATCGTTAATGAATATTCTATCTACCGAACATCTACACCTTGAATTAGATGTATTTGAAAAAGATATTGCCTCAGTCAAAATCGGACAAGAAATCAGCTATATCGTACCCGCTTTAGGAAACAAAGTTTACCAAGGAGAAGTCAGTGTCATCGGTAAAGAGTTTGATATTAACAGTAAAACCATTCGAGTACATGGACATCTAAAAGGCGAAAAGCCTTCATTTTTCAAGGATATGTTTATCGAAGCAAAAATTTGGTTAAATAATAAAACCGTAAAAGCTCTACCCGATGAAGCGGTGCTTACCGATGGAGAAACAAGGTTTGTTTTTGTTGCAAAAAAAGAAAAAAACGGGATGCAATTTACCAAGGTTAACGTAAAGGCAGGAGTCTCCGAAAAAGGCTTTACAGAAGTAACCCCCGTAGATGAAATTCCGGAAAATCAATCCATTGTTATTAAAGGAGCGTATTATGTCTATGCACAATCTCAGGCAGGAGAATTAGAGCATGAGCACTAAGAAAAGAATAATTTGGGCGTTCCCCCGATTTTCAATAACAACATTTCGCTCAGGCGAAACGATGTTATTGAAAATCGGGGTCGGGCTATCACTACTCACTCTTTTGGTTTGCATATATGCAACAAACCAAAAGGAGTTCAAACACGCCGTTCTATCCCTAACGCAGTTGAGATAAGTGCAAAGAAAGTATTCATCGTCTATAGAAACTGAAACTTACTTTCTTTAGGCTCGTTTCAAAATTAAAATGGTATTATTTCATTCCGCGTTTGGGATCGTATCCCTAACACGTGCTGAATAGAAGTACATAAAGTGTTTTTATTTCCTTTATCCTGCTTCATAAAATATTTCCATAGCTCGGCTATGCAAATATTTTCTTCATTGTCTAAAGA
>JALTUD010000583.1 GCA_027047735.1 Flavobacteriales bacterium
ATTAAGGACAGTCGGTATTTTAAAAATATTCACACCATCATCAGCATACAAAAAAGGGTGAACCACACTTGAATTTGAAACCGATACATGATATTTTCCCATTATACTATTAGAAGGCAAACCAAATGCAAACAAAGTAGCATTACCGAAATCAAGCGTTCGCGGGTAATCAATCGTTACCGAAGAAATCCGCTGATAATCCGTCAATTGTCCTATATTTGAAATATGATACTTTATGGTTGTGAAAGGAGAGGACAATTCACCCAACCCTACCCAAAAACTCTTTTTAATCATCTCATACCCCATATAAGAAGTATCAAACTTTAACACATTATTCAAGTAAATCTTCGTATTGTGATTAAAACTCCCTGTATATGACGATGAGGAAGCACTTGCAGAAACCGCCTCAATTTTAGCTTGAAGACCGGAATTTAACATATAGATATTTGAAGTCCCCACATCAATAGGTAATGTTTGATTTTTAGCCAACAATCCGCTCATCCAACCTTCTCCGGCGGTATAAACCGGGCTGGAAAGTCCCTGAAACTTTTTACCCTGTCCATAAGAATCGGTATATTTTATGTAGGATTTTTTCCAACAATAATCCACTTGCGGATAAGCCGAAAAATTAACATCAGTTTCCACCTGCATTCGCTTTGCACCTCCTCCGTTATTCCACGTAAAAAAATAATGAATAGTATCGTTAAAAAAGCTGTAATAAGTATCACCGACAGATGCAGGATTATCAAACATTAAAGCATCTAACCACCCGTCATTTTTTTCGGCAAAAAATTCAAAATAATCTCCCGCATCAAAAACTCCATCTCCTCCGTCATTCATATACAAAGCTACTTCTTTTTCCCTTCCGAAAATCTGAAAACCTGAAGTAGGAATCGTAGAAACATCAATCCCTTTAGATTGTAACGCCGAACTTAATTCCGAAAATTCCACTCGATGAATCCCCGTTTGATAAACCTTCAGCGTAAAATATTTCTGATTATAATCTATCCATTCGTCCCCATAAGTCTGAGCATTAAGATAATTCACATTCATCAAAACACTTGCAAACAATAAGATTACATAAATATATTTCAT
>JALTUD010000584.1 GCA_027047735.1 Flavobacteriales bacterium
GGGCAAACGGTTTTTGAAGGAATGAAGGCTTATCGAAATGATAATGATGAGGTTTTTTTATTTAGAGCGGATCAAAATGCTAAGCGTTTTAACCAGTCGGCAATTCGTATGTGTATGCCGACTATTCCGGAGGAGGTTTTTGTTCAATTTGTTCAAACTTTAGTTGATTTGGATAGAGAATGGATTCCGACAAATGAAGGTTATTCGATGTATATCAGACCTTTTATGATTGCTACGGATCCTTATGTGGGAATTCGTCCATCGGCAACGTATAAGTTTATGATTTTTACCTGTCCTGTGGGAGCGTATTATACTGAGCCTGTGCGGGTGAAGATAGAAACCGAATATACACGTGCGGCTCATGGCGGTACCGGTTTTGCTAAAGCCGGTGGCAATTATGCTGCTTCGCTTTATCCTGCTAAATTGGCGGCTGAACAAGGGTATCAACAGTTGATTTGGACGGATGCTCAAGAGCATAAATACATAGAGGAAGCAGGAACGATGAATGTTATTTTTCAGATTGGAGATACAATTGTTACACCTAAGTCCAGTGATACCATTTTGGATGGTATTACGCGTAAGAGTGTTATGGAGATTGCTAGAGATTGGGGGTATAAAACCGAAGAGAGAAAAATAAGCGTTAAAGAAGTGATTGATGCTATTGAGTCGGGAGAATTGAAAGATGCATTTGGTGCGGGAACAGCTGCAACGATTGCACCGATTAAGACGATTAATTTTGAAGGAAGAGATTATGAACTTCCCGAAGTCTCTGAGCGTAAGTTTTCTAATGAAGTGTTGGATTATTTAAATCGATATAAGCATGGAGAAACAGAAGATAAATTTAATTGGTTGATTAAATTTTAAGAAGTTCTTTATGAAGGTAAGACACGTTTTAATCGTAATTACATCGGTTATTATTATCGGTGTAATTGGCTTTTCTTTTTCTTTGGGGAGGAAAATGGGGATAAGTTACGGGGTAGAACATGCTGAAGAAATTAAGGCAAAAAAGAGAAAAAAGCCACAAGATGAAGAAATTAACGACAATCTGAAGTATGTTTCTGCCGTTGCTGTTGAAAACACGATTCATCCTATCG
>JALTUD010000585.1 GCA_027047735.1 Flavobacteriales bacterium
CTTTTGTCATACCGCTATTATTTGGAGGATAGTATGTTTATCGACAATAAATGGTGTTATCAGATACAATTTATCCCGAGACGTAAGCATGAAATGACTCTTGAAGGGACAATGTGGATAAACGATACAACCTATGCAATTAAAAAAATTGAAGGTAAAATATCCAAAGGAGCAAATATCAATTTTGTAAACCAACTCAAGTTTAAGCAAGAATACACGTATGTCAATAATGAAGCGTGGATGCTTGAAAAAGACCATCTGTTTATCGATTTTGTACTGGCGGATAATGCGATGGGATTCTACGGACAGAAATTCGCAAGTTATAAGAATTTTGTCATTAATAAACCTATGCCGGATGAGTTTTATGAAGGAGCGGAACATGTTGTCGTTTTAGATAGTGCTGAAGCCAAAAGTGATGAATATTGGCACAAAGCACGACACGATTCCCTGACCGAGAATCAAGAAGGAATTTATAAAATGATAGATACACTTTCGCATCTTCCTGTGATTACAACGTATGTGGATATCATTCAAACGGTTATTTCGGGGTATAAAGAAATTGGAAAAGTTGAAATAGGTCCTTACTCTACAATGTATAGTAGAAATAGAGTGGAAGGTTCAAGGTTTCGTTTAGGAGCTAGAACGAGTAATGATTTTAGCACTACTGTTGAGTTTTCGGGATTTGTGGCTTATGGATTAAGAGATGAGAAGTTTAAATATGGTGCTGGAACACGTTTTTTCTTAACGAAAAAGCCACGACAGTTGATGCAGTTAGTGTACAAGCATGATGTGGAACAGATAGGATTAAGTACCAATGCGTTTAATAATTCCAATGTTATTTCTACTCTTTTTGTTCGTAATCCGATAAATAGATTAGTATTTAATACGGATTATCGAATCAGTTACGAACGCGAATGGATAAAAGGATTGTCCTCTACCTTATTGTTACGAAATAATACCATAAATCCTTTAGGAATTGTAACATTTAACGCTGTTAATCCGGAGGATACCACTCAAATTCAGCCGGTTAATGGAATAACGGCTTCGGAAGTTACTCTTTTTACCCGTTTTGCCAAAAACGAAGCCTTTTTGGA
>JALTUD010000586.1 GCA_027047735.1 Flavobacteriales bacterium
TAAGCAAAGAAAATATTCATCGCCTAAAGAAACTAAAACTCACTTTCTTAGTACCCATTCTGCTCGCGTTAGGGATAGAAACGGCATCCTTTTGGTTTGTATGCAAACCAAAAGATATAGTGGATAGCCCGACCCTAAAAGTAAAAAAGAGCGTTCCCTGAAAGGGTATGCTCTTTTTTGCTTTTAGGGGAACGCCCAAAATAATCTAATCTTCTTTATTGTTAGAATCAGATTTTTCCTCGCTTTTTTTCTTTATTTCAATTTTGATTTCATCATCATAATCAACGAGTAAAGTATCTCCTTCAGATACATTAGCTTTGATTATTTCTTCTGCCAATGGATCTTCCAAATATTTTTGGATAGCTCTTTTTAGTGGTCTAGCACCATAATTTCGGTCGTATCCTTTGTCGGCGATATAATCTTTGGCTCTTTCGGTCAATTCTATTTCATACCCTAAATCGTGTACTCTTCCGAATAATTTTTTTAACTCAATATCTATGATTTTATGTATATCTTCTCTGTCCAGCGAGTTAAACATAATCACATCATCAATTCGATTTAAAAACTCAGGAGCAAAAGCTTTTTTTAGTGCATTTTGAATAACTCCTTTATTATCGTCTTCTAATCTTTCTTCTTTTGCTTTTGTTCCAAAACCTACACCACCTCCAAATTCTGCTAACTGTCTTGCTCCGATGTTAGAAGTCATAATGATGATAGTGTTTCTAAAATCAACTTTTCTACCTAAACTGTCGGTTAACTGCCCGTCATCTAAGGCCTGTAAGAGTAAGTTAAATACATCCGGATGAGCTTTTTCTATTTCGTCTAACAATACAATAGAATAGGGTCTTCTTCTCACTTTTTCGGTCAATTGTCCGCCTTCTTCATATCCCACGTATCCCGGAGGTGCTCCAATTAAACGCGTTACGGCAAATTTTTCCATATATTCACTCATATCAATACGGATAAGTGCTTCTTCGGTGTCAAACATTTGTTTGGCTAAGACTTTACAAAGCTGAGTTTTACCTACACCGGTTGGACCTAAGAAAATAAATGAACCAATCGGTTTGTTAGGGTCTTTTAATCCGGCTCGGTTTCTTTGTATGGCTTTTACCACTTTTTTAATGGCTTCATCTTGACCAATTACAGAACCTTTAAGGTCGTCTTGCATTTTTAACAGTCGACCGCTTTCTTTTTCGGCTACACGCTGTACCGGTATTCCGGTCATCATTGAGATAACTTCGGCAACATTGGCTTCGGTTACAATTTCCTTATGGGTCTTGCTTTCTTCTTCCCATTTCAGTTTAGCATCGTCCAAAGCCTCGTATAGTTTACGTTCGGTATCTCTTAGTTTTGCCGCTTCTTCATACTTTTGGCTACGAACTACTTTTTCTTTTTCCTTTTTAATTTCTTCGATTTGTTTTTCCAAATCAATGATTTCCTTAGGAACATTTATATTGGTAATATGAACGCGTGAGCCAACCTCGTCCAACGCATCAATGGCTTTGTCCGGAAGATGTCTGTCGGTAACATATCTAGCGGTTAAATTTACACAGGCTTCAATAGCTTCGGGCGTATAAATAACATTGTGATGTTCTTCATACTTTCCTTTTATATTGTTTAAAATATTGATTGATTCCTCAATAGAAGTAGGCTCAACTATTACTTTCTGAAAACGACGTTCCAAAGCACCGTCTTTTTCTATATGTTGACGATATTCATCTAATGTTGTTGCACCTATACATTGTATTTCACCTCTGGCTAAGGCAGGTTTCAACATATTTGAAGCATCTAAAGAACCCGAAGCTCCACCGGCACCGACAATCGTATGAATCTCATCTATAAATAAAATAATTTCCGGCGACTTTTGCAGTTCATTCATCACCGCTTTCATTCGTTCTTCAAACTGTCCTCTATATTTTGTACCGGCAACTAAAGAAGCTAAGTCCAAAGAAACAATACGCTTATTAAACAGCACACGAGAAACTTTTCGCTGTACAATTCTCAAAGCTAAACCTTCCGCAATAGCCGATTTACCAACACCGGGCTCACCGATTAAAATGGGGTTATTCTTTTTTCTTCTACTCAATATTTGCGAAACTCGTTCGATTTCTTCTTGTCTTCCGATAATCGGATCCAGTTTTCCTTCTTCGGCAAACTTGGTTAAATCTCTTCCGAAATTATCCAATACAGGAGTTTTTGATTTTGTTTCCGCTTTTCTTCCCGAACTACTAAATCCTCCCGATTGAGGTCGGTCATCAGAAGCACCCGGTAATTCTGACTTAGGTGTTTTTACCTCTTTATTAAAATTTTCTTGATTCATCATATTTTCCAATTCTTCTTTTACATAATCATACGTAATATTGTACTTCATTAAAGTCTTAGTAGCAATATTATCCTCTTCTTTCAGTATCGATAAAAGCAAATGTTCTGTACCAATCATATTACTCTTAAACAAACGAGCCTCCAAATAAGTGATTTTTAAAACCTTCGCCGCTTGTTTCACTAAAGGAATATTTTTAGACGTTTCACCGGCAGGAGGTAACTCTTTTTCAAGTTCCTTTCTAAGCTCCATTAAATCAACTCCTTTCGATTTGATTATCTTTAGAGCTATACCTTCTCCTTCGCGAATTAAACCGAGCAACAGATGTTCCACACCTATATAATTATGCCCCAAACGCAAGGCTTCCTCACGGCTATATTCAATAACGTCTTTAACTCTCGGTGAAAATTTTGCTTCCATAAACTCTTATACTATTAGTACATTACAGTACGATACCGCCCTAAAATTAGCGATAATAATTAACATATTCCATTTTCCCGAACAAAAATTGTTCCTTTTACTAGTAAAACGGCTAACTTCTGCCAACGTTGTCTCTTCTTTATAAAAAAAATAACAAAACGGCATAAAACTGACGATTGCTAAGGTTATTTGGGCGTTCCCCTTTTCTGCTAAAGACACATACCGCTACCGCTAAACGTGTCTTTAGCAGAAAAGGGTCGGGCTATCACTACTCACTCTTTTTGCCCTCAAAAGGAGGAGGGCAAAAAGGAGTTCAAACACGCCGTTCTATCCCTAACGCAGTTGAGATAAGTGTAAAGAAAATGGAATTTAGTATTCTTAGACGATGAATATTTTCTTTGCATAGCACCAGCTATGGAAATAAAATATGAAGAAGTATAAGGATACTAAAAACATTTTATTGTGCTTAGATTAACTGTGTTAGGGATACCAAACCCTAACGCAAAATCTAACTCCTGAAACTTATTTTTCTCAAAACATAAATCAAACCTCAAAACCATTTAGCAAACGTTCAATTTCAAAGATAAAAATCAAGGTAATATAATAGTTATTAACAACTTTACTTTTGTTCACAGGTTTTTGTTAGCAAATCCATTCTGTTTTTGCTTGTATAAAGCTTTTAAATGAGTACTTTCGAAGGCTTTATAAAAGTGAAATAATATTTAAATTGTATTAACCATTAACAATAAAAAATGGAAGAAGGAAAAGGAGAAAAAATAATTCCCGTAAGCATCGAGGAAGAAATGAAATCAGCTTACATTGATTATTCAATGTCGGTTATTGTTTCTCGTGCATTGCCGGACGTAAGAGACGGATTAAAACCGGTGCATCGTAGAGTTCTTTACGGGATGCTGGATTTAGGAGTAAGAGCCAACAGTGCTTATAAAAAATCAGCACGTATTGTCGGTGAAGTATTAGGAAAGTATCACCCACATGGAGATTCATCCGTTTACGATACAATGGTTCGTATGGCACAAGAATGGTCGTTGCGTTACCCTTTAGTTGACGGTCAAGGTAACTTTGGTTCGGTAGATGGTGACAGCCCTGCCGCTATGCGTTATACCGAAGCAAGACTAAAAAAAGCTGCTGAAGAATTATTGTCCGATTTAGAAAAAGATACCGTTGATTTTCGACCAAACTTTGATGAATCGTTGCAAGAACCTACAGTGCTGCCAACAAGAATACCGAATCTATTGGTAAACGGTGCTGCCGGAATTGCCGTTGGTATGGCAACAAATATGGCTCCTCATAATCTTTCTGAAGTAATAGATGGAACTATTGCCTATATCGATAACAGAGATATAGATATAGAAGGATTGATGGAATATATAAAAGCTCCTGATTTTCCAACAGGTGGTACGATATATGGTTATGAAGGTGTTAAAAAAGCCTTTGAAACAGGAAGAGGTAGAATCGTAATGCGTGCTAAAGCTTCTATTGAAGAAATAAGAGAAGGAAGAGAGGCGATTATCGTTACCGAAATACCATATCAAGTCAACAA
>JALTUD010000587.1 GCA_027047735.1 Flavobacteriales bacterium
CCTTCAACACGCGTTAGGGATAGAAGTGGCATCCTTTTGCCCTCCCTCCTTTTGGAGGGCAAAAGATATAGTGGATAGCCCGACCCTACATAAAAAAAAGAGCGTTCCCAATAAGGGAATGCTCTTTTCTTTATGTAGGGGAACGCCCTAAACAATACTATCTCTCAGCTAAAAACTTTCTACGGGTATCATATTAAATGGAGTTTTTACAATATTTTGATAATCTTCTCCTACCTCCTCCATTTCGACATCATCCTCTTCATAATACCAATCTATTCTTAATTCCGAATTTTCTACCTGTCCGAATACTTTAAAAATATTTAACAAAATAACGGACGTACTGGTATTAAAATACTCTAACTTTAAAGCTAAAGTAGTCGAGGGACGTGGATGTTCTTTATATTGTATCAACCAATCCATTACCGGTTTATAAAACTCAACCGTATCTTCGGGAATTGATATTCCTTCTATCAATAAAAACCCTTTGGAGTAATCAAACAAAACCCCCGGAGTTTTCAACGTTTTTTCTATAACTAAATTTTCCATCGCTACAAAAGTAAACATTAGATGCTTTACACAAATATTTTTTATCTTTTTTTTAACTACTTTTCACTAAAGTTTGGTAAAAGAAAAGTAACTTTATGCAAATTTTTACAGATAATATGAGCAAAATACTTTTTACAAACATAAAACAATTGAACGGTATTTTACCAAAAGACACTCAACTTTTGAAAGGCAAAGAATTGCAAACGATTCATTCTATTTCCAACGCTTACCTACTTATAGAGGATGATAAAATTGCTGAGTTTGGAAAAATGTCTGATTGCCCAACTGGTACTTTCGAACAAACTATTGACCTTAAAGGGCAAATGATTTTGCCTGCGTGGTGCGATTCACACACTCATCTTGTTTTTGCTTCTCCCCGCGAAGAAGAATTTGTTGACCGAATCAAAGGGCTTTCTTATGAAGAAATAGCGAAAAAAGGAGGTGGAATACTCAATTCCGCTAAAAAATTGGAAAACACTTCTGAAGAACAACTTTTTAATGATGCTTTGGTTAGACTTTACGAGATAGCTCGATTAGGCACAGGTGCTGTTGAGATAAAGAGTGGTTATGGCTTAAGCCTAGAAGGAGAGTTGAAAATGTTACGCGTTATAAAAAGACTTAAAAAAGTATCCCCCCTTATTATAAAAGCTACTTTTTTAGGTGCTCACGCTATTCCGGCTAAATACAAAGATAACCGAGAAGATTACATTAACTTAATTATCAACGAAATACTTCCAATTATTAAAAAAGAAAATCTTGCCGATTATATCGACGTTTTTTGCGAAACAAATTATTTTACACCCAAAGAAACCGACCGTATTCTAAAAGCCGGAGCAGAAATAGGATTACAACCCAAAATTCATGTCAACCAATTTACTTCTATCGGAGGAATTCAAACGGGAATAGAAAACAAAGCCCTTTCGGTTGACCATTTGGAAATAATGACGGAAGATGATATCAAAAACCTTAAATCAAGCAACACCATACCAACTTTATTGCCTTCTTGCTCTTTCTTTTTAAGTTTGCCTTATGCACCGGCAAAAAAACTTATCGACAATGGTTTACCCATAGCCTTGGCTACCGATTTTAATCCAGGTTCTACTCCTTCCGGTAATATGAATTTTGTAATTTCTCTTGCTTGTATAAAAATGAAAATCTTACCCGAAACCGCTATCAATGCCGGCACCATTAACGGAGCTTACGCAATGGGAATTAGCGATATTGCAGGAAGCATAACAAAAGGCAAAAAAGCAAATTTCATCATCACCAAGCCCATCAAATCTCTTGCCCTCCTCCCCTATTTTTTCGGACATAATCAAATAGATAAAGTTTACATAAACGGCACTCTAATAAACCCAAACCAATGAATAACAACGACGTTTTAAGAAAAATAAGATACACTTTTGACTACAACGATGATAAAATGGTCAAAATATACAAAACCACCGGTTACGACACCAATCGGGAGCAAATGAACAAATGGCTGAAACGAGATGATGACGAAAATTATGAAAGCATCAACGACAAACACTTAGCCATTTTTTTAAACGGATTTATCAATACCAAAAGAGGCAAAAAGGAAGGTGAACAACCTAAACCCGAAAAAAAGCTGACTAACAACATTATTTTACGAAAACTAAAAATCGCCCTAAACCTCAAAGATTCCGATATTCTTGAACTTCTTGACCTTGCCGACTTCCGCTTCAGCAAATCAGAACTAAGTGCCCTCTTTCGTAAACCCACACACCAACATTATCGCCTCTGCAAAGACCAAGTATTACGCAATTTCCTAATGGGAATGCAACTAAAATATAAAGCCGAAAATAAATAAGATTAGGGCGTTCCCATTACGTCATAAAAAAGCAGTTTCGTTGCACTACACTACTTTTTAACGCCGTAATGGTCGGGCTATCACTACTCACTCTTTTTGCCCTCAAAAGGAGGAGGGCAAAAGGAGTTCAAACACGCCGTTCTATCCCTAACGCAAGTGGAATGAGTACATAGAAAGTGAGTTTTAGTTTCTTTAGATGATGAAAAAATTCTTTGCATAGCCGAGCTATGGAAATAATTTTTGAAGAAATATAAAGGAAATAAAAGCACTTTATAGTGCTCATTATACTTGGGTTAGGGATAAGTCCCTAACGTGGAATGAAATAAGTACAAGAAAGTGGAATTTGTAGTTCTCAGACGATGAATATTTTCTTTGCATAGCCCCAGCTATGGAAAATAATTTTGAAGAAGGATAAGGAAGATAAAAACGCTTTATGCTTTCTATTTTATTCATGTTAGGGATACAATCCCTAACGCAGTTGAGGTAAGCACAAAGAAAAATAAAACCGTTTTATAAAGCTCTTTTCAATATGCAAATAGAACCTTAAATCCGCAAGTGAACTTCTATTCCAAAGCCAAACTCCGCATCATTATTGACAATGCTCGTTTTTCGATACTCACCGTAGCTATGGCTACGCTTGCGTGTCGCAAAACTGTGCTTGACCAATAATAATACGCATTTTGACTTTTCATAACGAAATCACTTACGGATTTAAGGTAGTATAAAACCCAATACAGACAAAATTCCGGCAAACATATAACCAAAGTTGTGCTAAAAAAAAGAACAAAAACCAAAGAAATTTGTAAATTTACGACTATGTTAGTAAAAACTTACGGAAGTGCTGTATATGGAGTTGACGCCCTCACCATAACAGTCGAAGTAAACATCGGAAAGGGTGCACGTTTTTATTTGGTAGGACTGCCCGATAACGCCGTAAAAGAAAGTCACCAACGAATATCTGCCGCCTTAAAAAACAACGGCTATCGAATCCCCGGCAAAGAAATAACCATCAACATGGCTCCCGCTGACATCAAAAAGGAAGGGTCATCTTACGATTTAACCATTGCCATTGGAATTTTAGCCGCGTCAGAGCAAATCAAACACCCCGAAGAAGTCAGCCGTTACCTGATTATGGGAGAACTGGCACTAGACGGAATATTACGCCCGATAAAAGGAGCTTTACCCATTGCACTGAAAGCCAAGAAAGAAGGTTTTAAAGGCGTAATCTTACCCAAAGCCAACTCAAAAGAAGCATCAGTAGTAGAAGGGTTAGAAGTATATGGAGCAGAAAACATAATGGAAGTAATACAATTCTTCGATGGAAATACACAGGCTCTACAACGCGAACAAAATTCATTAGATAATGTGTTAAAAACCCAAAACTTATCTTTCGGAGTGGATTTCGTTGACGTAAAAGGACAAGAAAATGTAAAACGAGCATTGGAAATAGCAGCAGCCGGAGGACATAATGTTATCATGATTGGACCTCCGGGTTCCGGTAAATCTATGTTGGCAAAACGAATCCCCACCATTCTTCCTCCTCTATCTTTAGAGGAAGCCCTGGAAACCACCAAAATTTATTCGGTGTCGGGCATGTCGAATACCGAAACAGGATTAATAAACAAACGTCCTTTTCGCTCTCCACACCATACCGTCAGCGATGTTGCCTTGGTTGGCGGTGGCTCAAATCCAAAACCGGGTGAAATTTCTCTGGCTCACAACGGTATTTTATTTTTAGATGAATTACCCGAATTTAAACGGGCAGTGTTAGAAGTATTAAGACAACCTTTGGAAGATAGAGTAGTAACCATTTCCAGAGCAAAAATAAGCGTTGATTATCCGGCTAACTTTATGTTGGTTGCCGCCATGAACCCATCGCCAAGCGGTGATTTCTATGACCCAAACAATGCAGGAGGCGATG
>JALTUD010000588.1 GCA_027047735.1 Flavobacteriales bacterium
TTATACCCAAGCTGTAAATAACCTCTTCAAAAATTATTTCCATAGCTCGGCTATGCAAAGAATTTTTTCATCATCTAAAGAAACTAAAACTCACTTTCTATGCACTCATTCCACTTGCGTTAGGGATAGAACGGCGTGTTTGAGCTCTTTTTTGCTTGCTTGCTGTTTGCAAGCAAAAAAAGCGAGTAGTGATAGCCCGACCCCAATTTTCAAAAACATCGTTTCGCCTGAGCGAAATGTTGTTTTTGAAAATTGGGGGAACGCCCAAATTCTAATAAATATCAATTTTTAACTTTTTTACACAAATAGAGTCTTGTGTGTTGTTCCAAATGTAGATAGAAGTAGTGTTTTTATGCTGATTTATTTTAGGAGTGGACAGCCAGTATTCCTTTTGTTCGGGAGTGATGGAGAGGGCTTGATAATAGTTTTTCTTTTCGGTTAAATCTTCTATGAAAACGACCAATGTTGTAGGTTTATTTATTTCTGTTTCTAAATGGATTAAATGACCATTATAGGGGAAGTTTTCAATTTTTACAGGCGGGGTATATTCTTCCTTTTTATTGATACAGTATTTGTTTTGAAGCATTTTTTCGATTGGAATTATTTCTTTGTAATTCACGGAGTACAAAGGATTTTCTATATCAAGCAGCTCTTTAATCGTTTGAGCGGTTGGTTGATTTTCTATTTTAAAGACGCTTAAACCCTTGTTTCCGCCTACTCTTTTTAGTTTATATCTTAATTGAGGAGTTTCGTTCAGTAATCTTGGCAGTGTTATATTTTGGAGGACGATATAATCAAAATCGCTTTTCAGAGCTTCGTTGATATGCTCTTTGTTAAACCGGTGTACGGTATAACCCATTCTATCGAGTAGAAGAAAACGAATATTGGGAGCATCGGCGTCTAAGCTAAGTATGACGGCATCTTTACTAATATTTAATTCGTCAAGGAGTTGGTCGGCACCTGTATAATTGCTAATGGTCATTTCTTGTTGTCGCCACACGGTTTCTGTTCTTTGTCTTTGAGCGTCTAGTGAATGTTCTATTGTGCCGTAGCTTGCAAAGAAGATATAGAATAGACCGGCTAATGAG
>JALTUD010000589.1 GCA_027047735.1 Flavobacteriales bacterium
CATACTTCTTCATATTTTATTTCCATAGCTGGGGCTATGCAAAGAAAATATTCATCGTCTGAGAACTACAAATTCCACTTTCTTGCACTTATTTCATTCCACGTTAGGGATAGAACGGCGTGTTTGAGCTCTTTTTGGCTTGCTTGCTGTTTGCAAGCCAAAAAAGCGAGTAGTGATAGCCCGACCTCAATTGGCAAAATACACGTTTCGCCTAAGCGATATGTGTATTTTTGCAAATTGAGGGAACGCCCGAATAATACTAACAATAAGTTCTTATAATTTGAGCAAGTTCATTATCTTTGCGGGAAATATACACACACATAATTTATGAAAGTAAGAGATTTAGAGCCTAAACAGCTGTGGAATAATTTTGAAGATTTGAATGCTGTTCCTCGTCCTTCTAAAAAGGAAGAAAAAGTCGTTGAATTTGTTAAAAACTTCGGTGAGAAACTCGGGTTGGAAACTTATGTAGATAAAGTTGGGAATGTTATCATAAAAAAGCCGGCTACAAAGGGAATGGAAGACCGAAAAACGGTTGTTTTACAGTCGCACTTGGATATGGTGCATCAAAAGAACTCGGATACGGATTTTGATTTTGCTACGCAAGGAATTGAGTCTTATGTTGATGGAGATTGGGTAACGGCAAAAGGAACAACTCTAGGGGCGGATAACGGAATTGGTGTCGCTTCTATAATGTCATTGTTGGAAAGTACGGATATTCCTCATCCTGCTCTTGAGGCGTTGTTTACCATTGATGAAGAAACGGGAATGACCGGTGCTTTTAATTTGGAAAAAGGTCGCTTGGACGGAAAAATATTATTGAATTTGGATACGGAGGATGACGATGAATTTTCTATTGGTTGTGCAGGGGGAATTAATACAAAAGTTCATTACGAATATGCAACTGTCTTGCCTTCGGAAACGGCTAAAGCATATAAGATTTCGGTTACCGGCTTGAAAGGGGGACACTCGGGAGTTGATATTCATTTGGAGCGTGCTAATGCTAACAAGGTGATGAATCGTTTATTGTTGGATGCGGAGCAATATGGTTTGCAAATTGCAGAAATAAAGGGAGGTAGCTTGAGAA
>JALTUD010000590.1 GCA_027047735.1 Flavobacteriales bacterium
ACCGCCGTTTTCGGTTTTGCCCAAATACTTTTGCGAATGATGCAAAGGTTGTGAAAGTAAATACTTCGATAAAACTTCATTCGTTTCTATTTGTATCACCTTAGGAAAATCTTTACCTGTGGTAATTCCTATTACATTTTTAAAATAATTATCCGCAGAAAACTCAACCTCACGCACAAAATTTTGCGACAATACTTCCAAATCACTGACCCTGTCCAACGCAAATGTTCTAATATCTCCCTTCAATTCACTTTTACCGATAACATACCATCGATTCCGATATTCTTTCAACAAGTAAGGAGCAAGCCGTCTAATCTTACTGTCTTTGTCCTGAAATTTATTGTAAATAAACTGTATGATTTGACTTTCTTTAATCGCCTTTAAAATTTTATCCAAGAACTCAGCTCCCCTCACTGTTTCTTGAGTTTCAAACTGAACAAATCTATCCACCGCCCTGTCCTCAATCTTTTCCGAAATGTTCACACGATTAATAATCTTATCAATAGCCGATTCATACTCCTTCAGTAAAGGATTGCTTTTAAACTGTCTTAAAATTTTTGTAGCACTCCTCAATGCAGCTTCATCTGCCCCGGTCAGCGGAGCATCCGAAATCGTATAATTCTTATCCGTATAATAATAGCCCTTGTTCACCCTGCAATACTTTATCGGAGCACCATGGTTTTTACGCATCGTCTTTAAATCCTTTTCCACACAGGAAACCGAAATCGTATTATCCCCCTCGCCGTAAAGCTCCGTCGAACAAGCTTCAATCAATTCTTTCAACGAAGGATAAGGCTTCGACACACTTCTCAAGGCTCTATCAATCGCTCTAATTCTCAATAATGAATTTTTAACACCGGACATAATTTAAGAATAAAATAAATAACAAAAGTAATCAAATCTTTCGATAGCAGAATTTGGGCGTTCCCATTACGGTATAAAAAAGCAGTTTCGTTGCACTACACTACTTTTTAAAGCCGCAAAGGTCGGGCTATCACTACTCGCTTTTTTTGCTTGCAAACAGCAAGCAAGCAAAAAAGAGCTCAAACACGCCGTTCTATCCCTAACGTGGAATGAAATAAGTG
>JALTUD010000591.1 GCA_027047735.1 Flavobacteriales bacterium
AAAAATTCTTTCCATAGCTCGGCTATGCAAAGAATTTTTTCATCATCTAAAGAAACTAAAACTCACTTTCTATGCACTCATTCCACTTGCGTTAGGGATAGAAACGGCATCCTTTTGGGTTGTTGCACTTATGCAACCCAAAAGATATAGTGGATAGCCCGACCATTACGGCGTTAAAAAGTGGTGAAGTGCAACGAAACTGCTTTTTTATGCCGTAATGGGAACGCCCAAATCTTCATCTTGCTTGACGTACAGGTATTTCTTTTTTTGCGGTTTGGGGTTGAGTTTTTAAATAGGTTCTGATTGTGCCTTTGAAAAGCCATAAAATCATTAGCATACAAAGGATGATGACCATTATTACGCGTTTTGTCTCTATTTGTTTTTTCATAATTTATTGCATTCGTAGAGTATAAATTTAGTGTTTTCTGCCTTTATTTCCACATTGTTAAAGATTTTTTGTAAAAATTTCTTGTAAGACAGGTTTCTGTTGGCGACCATTATAAAACGTCCTCCTTTCTTTAGCCGATGAGATACTTGGGAAAACATGGAAAGAGGCACACTGATGTCCTTTTCATATTCAAAATGAAAAGGTGGGTTGGAAATCACCGCGTCTAAACTCTCCGGTGCGATTGGTTCCAAATTATAGTGATGAATGAAAGTTGCTTTATAAGGTGCCAAATTCATTTTTGATGATTCTATTGCCAGAAAGGAATCGTCCAATAATTGAACATTGATATGCGGATACTTTTCCAATAATACTCTTGCTATCACACCATTTCCCGATGCTAAATCCAATATTTTTTTTTCGGTTTCTTTCAACTCGGTGTGCTCTAACAAAAACTGCGTGGCATAGTCGATATGTTTTCCTGAAAAAACACCATAGAATTGTTTAAAAAGTAACCCCTTGTATTCTAATTGGACAATAGGTTGAACGGACTCCACAATTTCTTTCTTGTTTTTTAATATCAACAATCGGGCTTTCTTTTCAGCTTTGGTTTGCTCGATTGTTTCAAAATACTTTTGTGCAACCGCAAGCCATTGTTTCGTGAAATATTTCGTCATAAATCCACAAAGCACTTCTCCTC
>JALTUD010000592.1 GCA_027047735.1 Flavobacteriales bacterium
GGCGGCTTACACCGTTGCCAAATCAAAAAGTGATGAGGCTAAAGATTTAGTCCGCCAAGCTGATGATTTACTTAAAGAAGCTGAATCAATTGATAATCCATTAGAAAAACAAGAAAAATTAGCACTTGCGAAAAAGGCACACCAAAAATCAAAAGATTTGAATTTGTTGGCGACAACAGCCTTAAATTTAGCCGGTGCTTTAAAGGAAGAATACACGAAGAAACAAGCCGAAGCGGATAACGCTAAAACCGTTTCTATTGAGATTGAAAAAGCAGTGAATGAAAATTCACATGATAAGGCAATTCAAGCGTTAAAAGACTTACAAGCAAGAATAGATGATTTGATTAAAGACGAATCTAATTATCGTTCGGGATATGATGATTTGGTGCAAAAAGCACGATTAAAAAGAGAAGAAGCAGACAAGGCTGATGAAGAAGCCCAAGAATTTAGAGAAGCGGATGATGAACTTAGACTGCGTTTATCTTCTTTGGAGCGAGAATTGGAAAAGGCAAAGAAAAAGGATAAGCCAACCATTCAACGCCAAATTGATGATATAAACGAACAATTGCAATTGAACGATGAAATGGCAAAAGAGAGTTTTGCTCATTCGGATAAGTTGCAAAAAGAAGCTGAGGCTCTACAACACCAAGTTGAATTAATGACTAAGTTGTATGATGATATTGATGCAGGTACAACTGTTGAATTAACAGACGAAGAAAAAGAACAAATATCCGATTATTTGGCATCCAAAGAACTGGAAGATCAAATTTCCGAAAACGAAAATGTTTTAGCTGAAAACAAAGTAGAAGAAGGTTCTCAATTAGAAGAAACCACCAATGAAGAAACCACTACAACCGAAGACACCGAAACTTTAGAAGAAGAAATATCACAAGAGTACGCTCCTTATCAAAATGCATATTCTGAATTGGATGAATCCGCAAGTTTGACAGAAAAAGAAGAAGCCCTCAACAATTGGAAATCTAAAGTAGAGGAAGATATCAAAGATACTGAAGACCAAATTGCTTTGGCAGAAGGGACGGAAAAAGATAAATTAACCACTAAGCTGAACTTATTGCAAGAGGAGAAAAATAAAGTCGATAATTATTTAGCAGAGGTTGAGGAATCTTCGACTGTTGAAACGACTACTACCGATGACACCGAAACTTTAGAAGAAGAAATATCACAAGAGTATGCACCTTATCAAAAGGCATATTCTGAATTGGATGAATCTGCTAGCTCAGCAGAAAAAGAAGAAGCCCTCAACAATTGGAAAGCTAAAGTAGAGGAAGATATCAAAGATACTGAAGACCAAATCGCTCTAGCGGAAGGAACGGAAAAAGATAAATTAACCGCTAAGCTGAACTTATTGCAAGAGGAGAAAAATAAAGTCGATAATTATTTAGCGGAGATTGAGAAATCTTCGACTGTTGAAACGACTACTATCGATGACACCGAAACTTTAGAAGAAGAAATTTCGCAAGAGTATGCACCTTATCAAAATGCTTATACTGAATTGAATGAATCTGCTAACTCGGTAGAGAAAGAAGAAGCCCTTAACAATTGGAAAGCTAAAGTAGAGGAAGACATCAAAGATACTGAATACCAAATCGCTTTGGCAGAAGGAACGGAAAAAGATAAATTAACCGCTAAGCTGAACTTATTGCAAGAGGAGAAAAGTAAAGTCGATAATTATTTAGCGGAGATTGAGGAATCTACGACTGAAACAGCTATAACCGATGACACCGAAACTTTAGAAGAAGAAATTTCGCAAGGGTATGCACCTTATCAAACCGCTTATGCTGAGTTGGATGAATCCGCAAGTTCGACAGAGAAAGAAGAAACTCTTAACAATTGGAAATCTAAAGTGGAGGAAGACATCAAAAACACGGAAGACCAAATCGCTTTGGCAGAAGGAACGGAAAAAAATAAATTAACCGCTAAGCTGAACTTATTGCAAGAGGAGAAAAATAAAGTCGATAATTATTTAGCAGAGGTTGAGAAATCTTCGACTGTTGAAACGACTACTATCGATGACACCGAAACTTTAGAAGAAGAAATTTCGCAAGAGTATGCACCTTATCAAAATGCTTATACTGAATTGAATGAATACGCAAGTTCGGCAGAAAAAGAAGATGCTCTTAACAATTGGAAATCTAAAGTGGAGGAAGACATAAAGGATACAGAAGACCAAATCGCTCTAGCTGAAGGAACAGAAAAAGATAAATTGACCGCTAAGCTGAACTTATTGCGAGAGGAGAAAAATAAAGTCGATAATTATTTAGTGGAGGTTGAGGAAGAAACTGTTTCTAACGAAACGGGAGAAAAAATGATTGAACAAGAAAATATTGAGGCAGAAAATTGGCTGACTATTATCGATAATGATATCAATACTCTAAATCAAAAAATAGATGCGGAAGAAGACGAAGAAAAGAAAAAAGAACTTATACAACAAAGAGATAAGCTAATACAGCTCAAAGAAGAAAAACAAAATATTTTAGTTGAGAATCAAGCTGTATTAGAAAAAAGTGAAGAACAAAAAGCTATAGAAAAAACATCAGCATATCAGGAATTGAAGGAAGATATTGAAAATACAGCCTTAACCAATAATGATGTAAATGCAGATTTTACAGCAGAAAATTCTTATTTAAGTACAGCTTCGAATAATAAATTGAATGAAATCTCAACACAGATTGATGAATTATCAATTCTGGAACAAGAAATATTGGATTTGGAAAATAAAATAACAGAAACCAAAAAAGAGAAAAAGAAAACCGTTATAAAAAAAGAACTTGAAGTAAAACAGCAAAAGAAAGCAGAATTAGAAGCTGAATTAGGAGATAGTTTTGCGGATGCAGATGATGCAGAATATAGTTTCAACCTTGACAAATTGAAAGGATTGGTAGAAACAATCAAGTCTAAAGACAACGATGTTGTCAAAGATGTAAATTATCAAAAAGCCAAGTTGTTGGAACAAAAATATATATCTAACAAAGAAGTGGCTCAAAAATTATTAATAGAAGCTCGAGCACAAGATAATCCGGTGTCAAAAGCCGAAAAATACAAAGAAGCTCATCAATATCAATTAGCAGCAATAGACAATCAACGAGAAGCAATTGATTTACTGGAAGAAGTAGCCTCTGATGGTTACGAACTTGAAGTAATCGGGGAAGAACCGGAAGACTTAACCGTTGACACCACCGAAGAGGAGGAAGATTTGTTTGAAGAAGAGAATACATCAAGAGAAATCGCTAAATCTTCACCGGAGTACCTAACTGAAAAACAAAAAGAATACCAACAAAAAGAAAACACCTATGCTTCTCTTTCCGATAATGAAAAAGAAGCATTTCTTGAAGAATGGAAACAAGAAACAGACAGAGAGTTAACATTAAATATGAAAGCGCTGATTAACAGCAATAGCGATATAGAAAAAGAACAAATCAGCAAGAACATAGATTGGCTGAGAGGTGAACAAACACGTTTACAAAAAGAAATACAAGGAGACGAAGATATTGTTGCGGAAAATATTGAAACAACGGAACAAACAAATAAAGAAGAAAACACTCCACAAAATGAAGTAAAGGAAGATACAGAAAGAATCGAAGAACAAAACATAACGGAAGAAATAGTTCCAGTAATAGAGAGTGAAGCAACAAACAAAGATGTAAAAGATGATAGAACAAATGAGGATGAAACAGTTAACACAGAAGAATCGAATGAAGATTTAACTAATAAACAAGAGGTAGCTAATGAAGAAGTAACGGAAGAAAAGTTTAATGAAGATGTTTTGATAGCAGAGGAAGAAAAACAGAAAGAGGAATTTGAATCTCGTTTGAACCAAACAGAGTCAATTGCTGAAAAAACAGAACTGATTCAGAGCAGAATCAATGAGTTAGACAATGAAATTAATACAACTGATGAATTAGCAAAAGGAAATGTAACGGTTGAAGAAGAGGAAGTTTTAAGAAGAAAAGCAGAACGTTTGAAGGAAGAAAAACACAAACAAGAAACATTGTTAACTGAAATAGAAGAAGAGGAAAGCGTTGTCGCAACAGAGGAGGAAGAAAACGAAACTTTTTCTGTAAAGGAATTATCTCCTGAAGTAAGCGAAGAAATTAAACAAAATTCAAAATTAACAGAAGAAGTAGAAGGTATTACCTTCTATTCCGCAAATGAAGAACCTGAAAATTATGAAGTTTCAACAAATGTAGAACCGGAAGAAGTAACGACGGAACAAACATTTGTCAGCACTAAAGCTAACGAAACCATTGAGGATATT
>JALTUD010000593.1 GCA_027047735.1 Flavobacteriales bacterium
GGTTCAAGCCCTGCTTTTGTCTTTCCCATAGAGGTAGCCAAACCTGCCAAATCCAATTCATCGGAAGCAACCTGATGTGCATAAGCTTTTATTCTAATCAACGGGTTAACTCCTCCTCCGGCTCCTAACCTTTCGTAAATATTTCTATCAAAATAATCATACGAACTAAACAAAGCACTGCTATCCGTACTCCCAAACATTGCCCCGAATTGCAGTACAGGGTCTCCCAACTTCCACGTTAATGCCTCAAACAACATTTCCATTTTATGATAATCATTATAAAACGGAGATAAAGCTATTCCTGTTCCCCCTCTTACCAATGTAAGTTTCTTATCTTTATCCGTATATTTTAACTCTAATCCCGGATGAGAAATAAACGCATCATCTATTTTTATTTTTATACTCGATTTTTGCGAACCAATAGCCTCTGAATTGATAACAAAGTTTAGTGCCTCAGCCGTACAAAATTCCTTCCCGTCTTTATAAAAAATCAATTTTGCAAGGTTGTCAATCGTTCCCGCTCCCAAAAGGTTTCTTCCGGAAAGTGTAAACCCTCCATCGTAATCTATCGAAGGAAAAATATCTTTAATCAACAATCGTTTGTTATACGATTCAAACTTTGGATAAGCAACCTTATCCGCTCCCCTGTTGGCTAGAACTTTATCGACTAATTTCCCCTTCAAAGGTTCATCAAAATAAGTACTGTAAAAATCAACCGAATCAATCTCAAATTTAGCACTCTTCATCCCTATTTCATAATCCGAAAAGGTGGCATAAAACTTATCTTTCGGTAAATCCGCACGTTCCCATGTTACCTTTCCACCGGTTCCTATCCATTTGGAAGTTACGGGATAATACGTTCCTTTTGTTTTGTAAATAACACTACTATCTCTTTTGGAATAACATTTCAAGTTCATTTCATCAAAAACGATATAAGGGTCTTTGTCAAAAACAAAACGATATTTGTCGTTGCTCGCCTGCCATTTCGTCGAACTCGATTCAAAAATAGTATTGTCCTCAAACAATTGACGACTTGTTTTTAAGAAGCTACGCATCTTGTTTTTATTCCTTCCGTTCAAAATTTTAGTCAAAATATCTTGCCATTCCTCAAATTCTTTGCTCGATTTATCCGACTCTACAAAAAACATAACGGCTTTTAAGTAATTGGTAAAATCAGGGAAAGGTTTTAATTTCTTAGATAAAATTAAATTAGAAGTCGAATATACCGCTCCTCGTTGACTTGGCGAAAACTTCCCACCATACCAAGATTCCTCAAACTCCTTTAAAAACGTCTTTGACTTCGCTTTGGAAATTCCGGTCAAGTAAGCCGATACCTCTTTATAAAACTTAACCGAATCTGCCGTAAAACTTTGAGCAGTTCCCACATTAACCAACAAAAAGAATACAGCACCTATAACAAATTTAAACATACTATTTTTCATAATCTAAATCCCATTATTTTTTCATAAAAACAGCCATTGTCCAACTGTTTTTTACTTCATTTTTGACAAAAACCAAACCGTTTTCATTTGCCGACAGTTCAATAACCGGTAAATCCGTATCATAAAACCCACTAAACAAAATCAAACCACCCGTATTCAAACTTTCACTATACCTTCCCATATCTTGCGTCAAAATATTTCGGTTAATATTCGCTAAGATAATATCAAACTTTTTCCCCTTCAACAAATCAGCATCCCCTTGAAAAACCTTCATTCCCTCCACATCATTCAGTCGGTTATTATCCAAAGTATTTTCATACGCCCACTCCTCAATATCAATTGCTTCAATAGGTTTCGCACCTAACTTATGAGCTATAATTGCCAAAACTCCGGTTCCGCACCCCATATCCAACAACGATTTCTCCTTCAAATTCATTGAAAAAAGCTCATTCGCAATCAAAAACGTAGTTTCATGATGCCCCGTACCAAACGACATTTGCGGAGAAATCACAATATCATATTCCACCTCCGCTTTATCGTGAAAAGGAGCTCTAATCACACATTTCTCATTCACCACAATCGGCTCAAAATTACTCTCCCAAACCGCATTCCAATTCTGCTGTTCAATCACCTCTTTCCCGACTTCAACCGTTTGATTCGGTAATTTACTCACCATCAAATCCGACAACATTTCCTCCTTAAAATCCTTAGCGGGAATATACGCACACAAACCCTCATCCGTTTCCTCAAAAGACTCAAAAGGCAACTCCCCCAAATCGGCATACAATATTTCACGAGCCGGCAACAAAGGAGAAAGTTTAAATTCTATTTTCAAATAATCCATAATCTTAAAAGTTTAATTTGGGCGTTCCCCATTTTCACAAAAACAACATATCGCTCTCGCGAAACGTTGTTTTTGTGAAAATAGGTCGGGCTATCCGTTATATCTTTTGTGTTGCATAGGTGCAACAACACAAAAGGATGCCACTCCTATCCCTAACGCGAACGAAATAAAACACGTTATATGCAACTGACAAAAATAGAGATTCAAACCAAAGAGCATATCACTTTTATACATTAGATACCAACAATTCAAAACAAAAACAAGCGGTTTTCAACAATTCGCAACTATTTTTTTATTTTTTCATGTTTTCCTCACTATAATTGCATCACAAACCCTATTTTTGAGAACTTGAAAATTGTAGTCGCCATATTGAATTATAACGGTAAAAATTGGCTCGAAAAATTTTTACCCACTGTTCTGTCCAAAAGCACAGAAGCAGAAGTATTGGTTATTGATAATGCTTCCACCGACGATTCGGTGCAATTTTTACAACAAAGATTTCCACAAGTATCTCTCATCATCAACCAACAAAACCATGGCTTTGCAGGTGGCTATAACGAAGGATTAAAAACCGTGGAAGCCGATTATTTTATTCTACTGAACTCCGACGTAGAAGTTACCGATAACTGGATTATGCCGGTTATACATCTTTTAGAAGAAGATAAAGAAATCGAGGTCGCTCAACCTAAAATTCTGTCTTATGCCCGAAAAGAATATTTTGAGCACGCAGGTGCTGCTGGTGGCTTAATGGATAAATTAGGTTACCCTTTTTGCAGAGGTAGAATTTTTTACGAAACCGAAAAAGATACTCATCAATACAACACACCGGAAGAAATATTTTGGGCTACGGGTGCCTGTATGTTTATTCGAGCCAAAACATATAAAAAACATCAAGGTTTTGATGAAGCCTTTTTTGCTCACATGGAAGAAATTGACCTTTGTTGGCGGATTAAAAATTCCGGCGGAAAAGTTTATTACTGCCCCGACAGTAAGGTTTACCATGTAGGCGGTGGAACATTGGACTATATGAGCCCTTTCAAAGTTTACTTAAACTTTAGGAACAGTCTGTATGCCTTGCATAAAAACTACTCGGGCAACCTCTTTTTAGTCATATTTGCCCGACTTATTTTAGATGGTGTAGCCGGTGTGAAATTTCTGTTCGGAGGAGAATTTAAAAATATAATGAGTATTATTAAAGCTCATTTTCATTATTATGCTCATATTGGTACTTTACAAAAACAACGAAGATTGATTCCGAAAAAGAAGAAATATACGCAACTGAAAGGAGTTTATCCTAAAAGTATAGTTTGGCAGTTTTTTGTGTTAAAAAGACGTTATTTTCGCGACTTACCAAAGTAAATTATACCACACGTTATGAAATCAACCAAAAAAGAACCTACTTTATTGCAAGCAATTGTTCCGATTGTTGTATTGATTTTTCTTTTGGTTATTTCTGTTCGTTTGGACTTGGAAGGAGGTAATCAAATGGGATTAATTCTTGCTACGGTAGTGGCAGGACTCATTGGTCATCGGCTTCAATACACTTGGAAAGAAATGCTTGACGGAATGACCGCTGCAATAGGAACGGCTATGCCGGCAATCATCATCCTTTTACTTATCGGTTCTCTTGCAGGAGCATGGCTTATTAGTGGAATTATACCCACGTTAATCTACTATGGTTTAGATATATTAAGTCCAACTTATTTTTTGGTCGCTACTTGTATCATCAGCGGAATTATTTCTTTGGCAACAGGTAGTTCGTGGAGCACCATTGCTACGGTAGGCGTTGCCATGTTTGGTATTGGTCAAGCACTGGATATTCCGCCGGGAATGTCTGCTGGAGCTATCATATCGGGAGCTTATTTCGGAGACAAAATGTCGCCGATGAGTGACACGACAAATTTGGCTCCTGCAGTTGCGGGTACAGATTTAATTACACACATTCGTTATATGCTGTGGACAACTGTTCCTTCTATTGTTATTA
>JALTUD010000594.1 GCA_027047735.1 Flavobacteriales bacterium
ATATAAAACCGTGCTAAAGAAAATAATTATCCAAATCAAGAAAAATGTTTCCCGAAGGAGAACCCGGCTTTGATAAACATACTCCGCATTGCTCAAAAATTTAAGAGCCAAAGCCAGTTCAACAAAACCCAGGGTAACTTTTACGGTATTTAACCAACCACCCGATTGAGGTAAGTTTTTCAAAATAGAAGGAAAAGCGGCAAACAACGTAAACGGAAACCCGATACCGATACCAAAACCAAGCATAGCAACGGTAATGGGAACAGGGCCGTCTTTCAAAGAGCCTGCAAGCACAGAGCCTAACAAAGGACCGGTGCAAGAAAACGAAACAATAGCCAAAACAATAGCCATAAAAACCACGCCAATAAAACCACCCAAATCGGCTGCTTTATCAGCTTTATTTGCCCAACTGCTGGGTAACCCTATTTCAAAATATCCGAAAAAAGACGCTGCAAAAACAATAAAGATGATAAAAAAGAACATATTTAAAGCAAAGCCCGTAGAAATTTCGTTCAGCAATTCCGGACTGGTACCCGTAGCGTAAAACGGAAGACTCAGAGATACGTAAACCGCCACGATAGACAATCCATACAAAAGAGCTTTAGCAACCCCCTTTCCTTTTTCAGAACCACCTTTGGTAAAGAAACTCACCGTTAGCGGAATCATTGGAAAAACACAAGGCGTAATCAGTGAGATTAATCCACCGCCCAAGCCCAACAGGAATAGCATCCAATAGCTTTTGTGTTCCTCGTTGCTACTATCACCGCACTCCTTGTTTACAGGGTTATTCAAATCCACATTTTCCACTTTTGGGATAACGCTCAAAACATTCTCATCTGTATGAAAATCCTCCTCAATTACCTCCACTTTCTTTCCGCGTTCCAAATCCACCTTAAAAGGGATTAATTCCGGAGGCATACATTCACTTTCGTTGCAAACCATAAATTCAATTTCCCCCTCTATTTCCTTAGTACCGGGCGAAACCAACTCTATTGTCTGTTCAAAAACAGCCTCATTGTCAAAAAAAGAAATTTCAGCCTCCCACACTTCATCGTAGTGCGTCTCAGAACCAATCTCCTTATTGTCGATAAATTGCAAAGCCGAACTATCCTTATAGATAAAAGTAGTGGGAATCGGACCTTCATCTCCCTTTAAAAATTGCGAATACAAGTGCCAACCTTTTCCTATTTTCGCCTTATAAATAATCTTGTATTGTTTATCGTTAAGCTTTTGCGAAGTAATATCCCATTCCACCGGAATCTGAGCAAAACCCAATACCGAAATAAAAAGCAGTAAAAAAGTATAAACTATATTTTTCATTTTGTCGTAAGTTGTTATAAACAGAGGACTCTCTCTTTTTCAACCTACAAATATAACAAAATATAAACGATAAAAGGGTTTGTATTTAATCCTGTTTATTGGAATCCTAACCTATGCTTAAACGGTATAATTTGGGCGTTCCCCCAATCTGTAAAAACAACATATCGCTCTCGCGAAACGTTGTTTTTACAGATTGGGGTCGGGCTATCACTACTCACTCTTTTGTGTTGCATAAGTGCAACAACACAAAAGGAGTTCAAACACGCCGTTCTATCCCTAACGCAAGTGGAATGAGTGCATAGAAAGTGAATTTTAGTTTCTTTAGATGATGAAAAAATTCTTTGCATAGCCGAGCTATGGAAAATAATTTTGAAGATGGATAAGGAAAATAAAAACGCTTTATGCTTTCTATTTTATTCATGTTAGGGATGCAATCCATAACGTGGAATGAAATAAGTGCAAGAAAGTGGAATTTGTAGTTCTCAGACGATGAATATTTTCTTTGCATAGCCCCAGCTATGGAAATAAAATATGAAGAAGTATGAGGAATTAAAAAACGCTTTATACCGTCTATTTTGCTCGTGTTAGGGATTTCAACTAATGTAAGAATAGAATATTGATAATCAGTCAATTACAAAATAGTCGAATTTTTTACGTTAGCTCAAAAACTCAACTGTTTTTCACAGTCGCTTAATAATACCTAACGCGAACGGAAATTAAAAACAAATATTAGTGTTCTTTAACCGAAAAAAAACATCCAAAAAGTATAAAAAAATCAAATACTTTTACTATCTTTATAGGAACAATAAAACATACTGTTGAACGAAAATTTAAGTATATCAAATTCTGTATTGTATGCTATTCTGTATAACGTGTTTGTTGTTGTGAGTACAAAACGGAATAACATAGCGGAAACAATAGTTATGCTTTTAGAGGAAATAAAGTATAAGATAGGTTAAACGTTACCCAAAGTAACTTTATGTTCAATTATGGTAACGATTTTAAAAGTAGGTCGTTATACTTCAGAAAAAGATAAAATAAAAAATAAAAGAATCAGATGTTCATCAACTTATTTTGAACGAACAAAACTGGTTGGACGTTATAAATCGAAGAACAGAAGAAAATAAGAATTAAGAGGCATAAAAGAATTAAAGTATGATAAAACTTTATTTATTTCCTTTGTTATTTTTTTTAGTGGGGGCTTATGCCCAATCAAATTTAATAACTAATAATTATTGTAGTAATGATTGGAAATACTATAAAGGTTATAAACAAAAAAGAAATAAAGAAATTGTAGTTACTTCTAATGATATATCTTTTTATCTTAATAATCCAATTCGTATTGAGCGAAATCTTTCTAAAAACCTAGAGAAAGATTATTTGTATAAGTTTTCAATAAATATAAAAGTATCTAAAACAACAAAAGCTTTAGATGTTTTAGGAGTTTCTTTTATGCAAAAAAAAGGAAAATTTATTTACGATGAGGGTTCTACTAGTTTTATGGTAAAGAATGAAGATATATTATACCCATATTTATCTTTTATAGATACTTTATATACCGACTCAATAAATCATTTATCTTTTTTTGTTTTGGCTTCGGGTGAAGAATCTAAAGTGTGCATAAGAAGAATACCTATTGACTATAGAAAAGAGAATGACTCTATTTTTGTTTCCTTGAGTAATTTAACTTTAGTAAATTTAGGAAGAGCTGAAAAATATAGAGAGAGGTCTAATGTTATATCTAATGGTGATTTTGAATTTTATCATTCTTGTCCTAGTAGCATTGTATATCCCCAGCATTTTATATGGCAGGAAATGGCAGGAAAATACCATTCTTGTATAGATTCTAGAGACGTAAAAAGACAAAAAATAACTAAAACATTAAACTTAACAAACGATAAAATAGATAAAACTAAAGTCTATTTAGATTTAGATACACCTGATTTAGTAAGCGTTTTCTCAAGAGAAAGTTTAATAAAAACATCGTCTCCAAGTGGTCGTAATTACGCAAGAATTGGAATAGGTTTGAAAGATGCTATTTACCATACTGAATATTTGCAAACAAAATTTAAACCTTTAGAAAGAGGAAAAAAATACGTTCTAACATTTATGTATCGTTTAGCTCCTTATTCCAAATTTGATGTAAATCGGCTAGGAGTTAAATTTAGTGAATGTCCTTTTTCTATGGATGAATTATATGGAGTAATTAAACATAAGAGATTACAAATTGCAAAAGGAGACTATATGGTAGATTTAGATAGCTCAAAACATTGGAATTCTTGGCAAAAAGCATCTTATAATTTTGTGGCTACAGGTAAAGAAAATTATTTAACAATTGGAGCTTTTTATCCCGAAAATGAAAAATTCATAGAAATTGAAAGTAGGAAAAATGATGCCAATGTCTATGACTATAGAGTTTGTTATTTTATTGATGATGTTATTTTGGTTGAACAAAAGTAAAGTTGCTCATTTCATTCCATACAAAAAAGTTCCGACTTGAGTAATTATAAAACAGTACTTAATAGAATAGAGCATTGCAGTTCTGCCTCCACTTCTGCAATTCCGTAAACTCCATTGCCCCCCGCCCCACAATATAAGTTGTATTCATTACGCTTTCGTTCGTTCCTCCTTTTCGTTTTTTTTATTTTTAGTCTAACCATTCAAATATGTAAAAGCCGCAAATAAAGAGGCTTTACTTTGTTAAATGTTTTTTACATAACCTTAAATCCTCAAGTGATTTCGTTATGAAAAGTCAAAATACGCATTAGTATTGGTCAAGCACAGTTTTGAGACACGCAAGCGTAGCCATAGCTACGGTGAGTATCGAAAAACGAGCATTGCCAATAATGATGCGGATTTTGGGTTTGTAATAGAATTTCACTTGCGGATTTAAGGTATAATAAGTTTTACAACGGTCTTAAGTTATATAAAACCTTCTTG
>JALTUD010000595.1 GCA_027047735.1 Flavobacteriales bacterium
ATTCCATAGTTATTACTATGCAATAATTTTCTTCATCGATTAAACTCACTTAAATTAATTTCCTATGACTAATCTATATATTTAATTGGTATGCAAACCAAAAGAGTGAGTAGTGATAGCCCGACCCTTTTTTATCAAGACAACGTTTAGCGATAGCGGTATGTTGTTTTGATGAAAAAGGGGAACGCCCAAAAAATATTAAAAGATAGATAAATTATGGAAAAAGAAAGACAATTGATATTGACAGCTATTGATGTTGAGCGGAAGTTGGAACGTATGGCTAGGGAGATTTTGGAGAGTAATTACAGCATTGATAAAGTTTTTTTGGTGGGATTGAAAGAGCGTGGGGCTAAGGTTGCGAAGAAAATTTTTGAGATTTTAAAGGGGATTTCGCCTAAAGAATTTGTGTTGATTGAACTGGAAAAGGAAGAAGAAACAGATGTTTTTGAGAAGCGTTACGGAGATGAATTGACGGGGAGTTCTGTTATTTTGATTGATGATGTGTTGAACTCGGGTAAAACGTTGATTTCTAAGGTGTGTTTTTTGATGCGTTTTAAACCTAGTCAGTTGAGTACATTGGTTTTGGTGGATAGAAAACATAGGAAGTTTCCTGTTCGGGCTGATTTTGTGGGGCTTACTTTATCTACTACTTTAAAGGAGCATATTTCGGTGGTAGAAGATAAAAAAGGTGGTTTTTTGGTGTTTTTGGATTAGTTTTGCGTTATGAAGATTACCCTCGTACAACATAGAGAGCAAGAATGGATTGCTCTTAATATGCCTTTTGGCGATGCTCGAATTGATTTGGTAAAACAGGTTAAGGGGCGAAAGTGGAGTCAAACTTTAAAGTCTTGGTTGTTGCCGGTTACGGAGGAGAATAAGGCGTTTGTTCGTTCTTTGGTGAAAAAGAAAACGAAGAAAGTTGATGTACCCAAAGTTAAGCCGGTTAAAAAGGTGGTTAAACAGATTGAGAGAAAAGGGGAGATTTGGTTGAGTAAGGGAAATCGAATGACGATTTGTTTTTATCCGGGAAAGGAAGGTATTGAGTTTTTAAAGTCGTTGCCGGTTAGTTTTT
>JALTUD010000596.1 GCA_027047735.1 Flavobacteriales bacterium
ATATATATATTATCAATTTCTTAGCTAAGAACTCTTCTAAAATTAAATAGTTGTCTATCTTTTTATATTTTTTTTACAGTTAATAGAATACAGCTAACACACGACTGAATCATAATACATTCAGTATGTTAAAATTATTTCACTTCATGAATCCCTTCAGAAATGATAATTTAAAACCAAATAATTATCTTACTTTGATTTATAAAATATGAACCCCACAAGTGAAGTTTTATTACAAAGTCAAATCAACATCGTTTTGGCTGCTCGTTTTTAGATATCGTAGTTAAGACTACGCTTGTGTGTCTCAAAACGTGTAAACCAATACATTTGAAATTTGCTGTATAATGAAAATCACTTGTGGAGTAAGAATACACAAAAAGAGTAATTTTATAATAACGAAGGAAGTTTAACTCCTTTATTTTTATTCAGTTTATATGACAACGATATTTCATGAGTGTTTAATCCATTAATGGTATTCCCCATGTTAGAATAAGGCATATCATAACTATATCCAAATTGAAATACTTTATAATTTAATTTTACTACAAATGCTATCGCACTATTTTTTCGATACCAACTTCCAAAAGTTAATTTCAAATCATCGTTTGCACGATAGTCCAAATATACCCCAGTAGCAAACCTTTGTACCCCTCCTTGCGAAGAGACTATTACATTAGGCGTTATGTCTATTTTATTTTCTCCTGTTATTTTTATCCCTGCTTGTGAAGACACCCTTCTAAAAATCACTCCATTTTGACTGGTGAATGTTGCTTTCGGTTGAGTTAGATGAAAAACAGACAAACCTGCGTAAGCACTAATATTAGACTCCTCTGGTCGTATATTCCATATCAACCCGGTATTAACATCCGGATAACTATATTTTTTATTTACTATAGCTTGATTTGTTGGATTGTTAGAAGAATATGTTCCTAAAACATACTGATCATCAAATGTCAGACCATTAACATTCAATGACTGCTGCATATAACTACCTGATAATGCTAAACTTAAAGAACTAGATTTTGATATTTTCAAACCATAAGCCAAAGCCAAATTTAGATTCAGATTATTAAAAGCACCAAAAACATTACTCCTTATATTTAGACCTAAATCTAATTTTTGTTTACCATCATTTAAAAATATAGGATACATAACTGACAGTGTAGATGTTGTGTACCCTTTAGATAGAATCCCCCATTGATTTCTATAATTAAGAGTAACATTAAAATCATCATTCAAGTTCATTAACGCAGGATTAATCATTAGAGGTGTTGAATAAGGCTGTGAATTTAATACATCTTGACTGAATATTAAATTCCCCATTGAAGACATCATTAGCGTTATAGCGGTAATTTTTATATATATTGTTTTCATTTTATTATCTTATTAAGTTAACTAATCCTTGCATATTAATTTGTTTTCCATCTGTTTTTACTCCTTTTACAGAATAAACATAAGCTCCTTGGGATACAGGTTCTTCAGTTAGGTGTGTCTTACCATTCCATCCAATATTGATGTCATTTGACACAAAAATCACTTGCCCCCATTTATTAAATATTCGAAATTCAAAATTATTAATTCCTCTACCTCGAACATATAACACATCATTTTGCCCATCATTATCTGGTGTAAACGCAGAAGGAATCCATAAAGAAGGTTCTAATACAGTTATTGTAACAGTATCAGTATTTACACATTTATAAATATCTGTCACTTCAACAGTATATGTAGTAGTCTCTTCAGGAGTTGCTATTGGGTTATAAATACTACTATTATCTAACGAATAGCCATTCGACCAAACGTATTGAATACCTCCAGTTGCCTCCAATTGAATACTTTGTCCATTAGTAATGGTATCAGATTTACCTGCGTCTGCTTTAGGTAATTGATGAACAACAATAGTAACTTTATCTGATACTACATCACAACCAAATCCTGAAACGTTCAATGTATACTCAATTGTTGAATCAGGAGTAGCTATTGGTGATGGAGAAGTAGAATCACTAAGACCAACACTAGGAGTCCATACGTATTTCTGACCTTCAACTAAAGCCGCACCTATTTGAATTTGATCATTTCGACAAATCTCCTCATCAATTCCTGCATCTGCCATCAAAGGATTCAACATAGTTACTTTTATAGTATCTATAGATTGACAATTGTTCAAATCCGAAACAGTTAAAATATAGTCCGTTATATTCGCTATTGGACTAGCTAAAGGTGTAGGACTATTAGGATTATCTAAAGTTTCAGAAGGAAACCAATTATATGTGTAATTTTGATTACTAGAAGACCCTAATAGCACACTCCTATTTGCACATATGGTGGTATCTGCACCCGCATTGATTATTGGTTTAGTGAAAATATTTATCGTGCCAGTGGTTGAATTCGAACAAAGCCCATCAGAAATTGTAAA
Source organism: Flavobacteriales bacterium (assembly GCA_027047735.1). GTDB lineage: Bacteria > Bacteroidota > Bacteroidia > Flavobacteriales_D > Parvicellaceae > S010-51. Next base: position 2,417 of record JALTUD010000596.1, read on the forward strand.
AGAAATAGTTTTAGTTCCTCCAACAGCATATGAAATGACTGGATTTTCCGATGAAGAAGTAGAAGGTATCGCATCTTCACCAAAATCCCAACTATACATCCATTCACTACCAGTTGAACCTGTGTTACTAAGGCTAACACTACTACCTGAACATACCGGAGCATTTGACACAAAACTAACAGAAGGTGTTTGGTTTATATTAATTGTCTTCTGTTTAGTTGAAGCACAACCTGTCGATGAGTTTGTTGAAGTTAAAGTTACTATTTTAGAACCAGCTGTTGAATAATTAACCCCAGAAGGAGAACTAGTACTAGATGTAGCAGGCGATGCAGAATTACCAAAACTCCAAGAATAAGTCATACCCAAATCTCCTGTATTCGTAAAGTCTACTGCAAGCCCGGTACACTGAGGAGCAGTAGAAGTAAAATCTACATTGGGAGTTTGATTAATTACTACATTTTGTGTAATCGTATTAGAACATAATCCATTTTGTATCGTTAATGAAATAGACTTAACCCCTCCGTTAGCATAAACCGTAGATGGATTTTCGGATGAAGATACAGAAGGAGTAGCGTCCTCGCCAAAATCCCAATTATATATCCATTCACTACCTGTTGAACCAGTATTGCTAAGACTAACGTTACTACCGGAACATACAGGAGCATTTGATACAAAGCTAACTGAAGGTGTTTGGTTTATATTAATTGTCTTCTGTTTAGTTGAAGCACAACCTGTCGATGAGTTTGTTGAGGTTAAAGTTACTATTTTAGATCCTGCTGTTGAATAATTAATCCCAGAAGGAGAACTACTACTCGACGTAGCTGGCGATGCAGAATTACCAAAACTCCAAGAATAAGTCATACCCAAATCTCCTGTATTCGTAAAGTCTACTGCAAGCCCGGTACACTGAGGAGCAGTAGAAGTAAAATCTACATTAGGTTTGGCGTTTATTGTAATATTCTGCGTATGAGTTATACTACAAAATCCATTTGAAACAATTAAAGTAATTGTTTTAATACCTGAAGTATTATATACAATTCCTTGGGGATTTTTGACAAATGAAGAAGAAGGAGTAGATCCAATTCCAAAATCCCATTGATAAGAAACTACTGCATCTCCTGTATAAGTAAAATTCACACCAGTTTCCGTACATTCCGGAGCTGTTGTAGTAAAACTAACATTGGGCTGAGGAACAACATCTATATTACGCCTTTTAATATCACATAAATTCCCATTTCTATAAAGTCGTAACTCAATCGTCTTTTGTCCCGGAGATGAATAAACTACTGAAGGAGGAGATACCGCATTGGATGTAGATGGAGTTGCACCAGAACCAAAGTTCCAATGAAAGGTAGCATTTGAACCATAATCAGAAGTATTAACGAACGTAACTTGTGAATTCACACAAGTAGGATCTTGACTTTTTTGAAAATTAGCATTACACTGCCCATAGCTTGTATAAACAGATGTAACAATCCCAATAAAGAGTAATCTTATTTTTTGTTTCATAACTTTGTATATTTTAAAGTTTTAAATTTAATTAGCGTTTTATTAGCGTTTTATCATATATGACCTTAGTTCTTCAAGTAAAATATTTCAACTTTCAAATTTTGGTTAATTTTTATTTCATAGCAAATGACCATGCAATAAAATAGACGTCTTCCTTACAATACAAGTCCTCCGTCTATGTTTTACCTATTCAGTTAATTAAGTTCATATGTTATTACTACTTAGTCCATATTTTATTAGTGGTGTTTCCGTGACATGATGCACAATTTCCTGTTGTAATTGAAGAAGACATATATTTTGTTCCTTGAGTTCCCGTTACTGCAGGATAAAGTCCGTTAGTAAAGTCTATGCTTTCTGTTGTATAAAAATTCCCTTTAGCATCTACTTCTATCGTGTATTTTAATGTTCCCGACCCATTTGCTCCGGTATATAACCGAACGGTTGTATTGGGAAAGACACTATTCATTGTTGTATCGTAAACTGTCGCCGCAACATTAAAAATACTTTCTCCTGAGCCTCCTTGTTTATGACAATTCATACATGCTTGCCCCATATTATGGCTTTTATTACCATTATGGTGACTAATTTTTGCTTCTGATGATTCGTTTCCCGAATTACTCTCAGTAGTTCCATTATTTTTAGCGGACTCTTTTTTACAAGAATCTAGTAAGCTTAGCCCCAAAAAAAGGAGTACAATAAAAGTTGTGAATTTAATAAAAGTTTTCATAATTATTATAGTTATATTGTTCGTTTATATAGAAAAACACTTTTAATTTCTTAAAGCTGCCTGAGTTTTCAAAAAGTTACTTAGTCCATATTTTATTGGTTGTATTTCCGTGACATGATGCACAATTTCCCGTTGTAATTGAAGAAGACATATATTTTGTTCCTTGAGTTCCTGTTACGGCAGGATAAAGCCCGTTAGTAAAGTCTATGCTTTCTGTTGTATAAAAATTCCCTTTAGCATCTACTTCTATCGTATATTTTAATGTTCCCGACCCATTTGCTCCGGTATATAACCGAACGGTTGTATTGGGAAAGACACTATTCATTGTTGTATCGTAAACTGTCGATGCCACATTAAAAATTCCTTCACCTGAACCGCCTTGTTTATGACAATTCATACACGCTAACCCCATATTATGACTTTCATAACTATTATGGTAACTAATTTTTGCTTCTGATGACTCAGATTCTCCACTCTCCCCATCATTACTTCCGTTGAAACCATTATCCGCACCTACTCCTCCATTATTTCCATTATTTAGGGTGACCTCATTATTTTTAACATTATTTTTAGCGGACTCTTTTTTACAAGAATCTAGTAAGCTTAGCCCCAAAAAAAGGAGTACAATAAAAGTTGTGAATTTAATAAAAGTTTTCATAATAATTATTATAGTTATATTGTTCGTTTATATAGAAAAACACTTTTAATTTCTTAAGGTTGCCTGAGTTTTCAAAAAGTTACTTAGTCCATATTTTATTGGTTGTATTTCCGTGACATGATGCACAATTTCCTGTTGTAATTGAAGAAGACATATATTTTGTTCCTTGAGTTCCCGTTACAGCTGGATAAAGCCCGTTAGTAAAGTCTATGCTTTCTGTTGTATAAAAATTCCCTTTAGCATCTACTTCTATCGTATATTTTAATGTTCCCGACCCATTTGCTCCGGTATATAACCGAACGGTTGTATTGGGAAAGACGCTATTCATTGTTGTATCGTAAACTGTCGCCGCAACATTAAAAATACTTTCTCCTGAGCCTCCTTGTTTATGACAATTCATACATGCTTGTCCCATATTATGGCTTTCATTACCATTATGGTGACTGATTTTTGCTTCTGATGATTCTTCTTTTTTACAAGAATCCAAAAATGCTATCCCTCCGAATAGAACAATGATAAAAGCGGTTAGATTTAAATACGTTTTCATTAAACAGTTTTATTGATTTACTTATAAAACATCTAAAATATATTAAGGTTGTCTGAAATCTTATTTTTTTACTATTCCTCAATGTTGAATATTGTTACATCTTCTTTTAATTGATTGATACTTCTGTTATTAATTTCATTTCTAGTGTATAACAATAGAACAACATCGATAAGCGTGTGTGCAGATATAGCACTTACCAAACCAACATAGATAGACAGGTATCCGATAATTACTATTGCAATTGTCATATATATTCCATAAATAGAGATTTGCCATTTTTTGGGGTTTAAATATCCGTGAATGGCGACAAAAAGTACAGCTGTTATAATCACACCTAAAAAAGGTTGTACAATACCTCGAAAAAAAACTTCTTCGCCAAAGCCTGCACAGAAGCTGATAAACAAAATTAAGGGTGTGGTCAACTCTGTTGAGTTAAACATTTGCAGGTGTTTACTTAACTCGGCTTGTATAAAAGAAAGATTCATCAAACGCCAAGCTAAATAACCAAATAAAGCACCAGCTGTGCTACCGACTACCATCTGTGTAATTATTGAATATTGAGAATGGAATAATTGTATAAAGCTTTGTCCTGAAAAAAAATATAAGATAGGATACCCTAAAACAGGAAAACCGATAAGGGTAATGAGCCCTAATAAAAATAACTTGTTTTTTGTCATCGCATTTATTTGATGTTAATTTTTGGCAAAAAAAAAGCGACTGTCGTCGCTCTTTACTGTTCTGTTATCTTAAACCGATTAATTCATCAATCCCTCATCATCTTCATTTTCAGGATCGGTAATCGGCTTGCCATTATCTACATTTCCATTATCATTTTCTAAAATATCGTCGCTGGAAATTGCTGTTTTTTCTACTGCCTTTGGTTCATCCTTTTCGCAAGGAGCTTCCATTTTTTTACAACTGCTTGTTGCTAAGACAATCAAAAAGAATATAGTCGATATGTAAATTAATTTCTTCATCTTTGAAAATACTATTACAAATGTACAGTAAAAAAACACTAAAGTCAATAGCTGAAACGATTTTTTTTATTCAGAGTTACAACTTTTATGATTTTTTTTATTGAAATCGGGGTAATACCTTAAATCCGTTTTCTTTGCACTCGTCTGTTCCGCGTTAGTCTGTCTTAAGCCCCTAAACAACAAAGACATTAAACTCATAAAACACTGATAATCAGTAATAAATTTTCTTCTGAATCGGATTTTTAGACAGACTTGCGTTAGGGATTGGTATCCCTAACGCGAGCAAAATAGACGATATAAAGCGTTTTTTGATTCCTTATACTTCTTCAAAAAATCTTTCCATAGCGGGTGCTATGCAAAGATTTTTTTCATCGTCTAAGAAAACAAAAATTCACTTTCTATCCGCCAATTTCACTCGCGTTAGGGATAGAACGGCGTGTTTGAACTCCTTTTTGCCCTCCTCCTTTTGAGGGCTAAAAGAGTGAGTAGTGATAGCCCGACCTAAAAACAAAAAACGGCGTTCTCATTGAAATGAGAATGCCGTTTTTTTGTTTTTAGGGAACGCCCTTATTATTATTTTCCGATTAGCTTTCTTCTACGTGCTCTTTTTTGATGAACTCTAATTTTCCGTCTATCACGGTCAATTCGATTTCGTCGCTGGTTGACACTTTTCCTGAAAGTAAGTCTTTTGACAATTGGTTCAATACTACTCTTTGGATGACTCTTTTTACCGGTCTTGCTCCAAATTGAGGATCGTAACCTAAGATTGCCAACTCTGCTACCGCACTTTCTGTTACCGAAAGTCGGATGTCGTTTTTAGCTAATCGTTTTGCCAATCCGTTCATTTGAAGTCGAACAATTTGTTTGATATCTTCTAACGTTAACGGTCTGAACATGATGGTTTCGTCTATCCTGTTTAGGAACTCCGGACGAACTGATTTCTTGAGAATATCGAATACTTCTTCTTTGGTTTTTTCGACAACTTCAGCTTTTTCGTTATCCGATTTTTCTTCGTAATCTTCAAAGTTTACTTGTATCAAATCCGCTCCAATATTTGAAGTCATAATGATAATCGTATTCTTGAAGTTTACTAATCGTCCTTTGTTATCCGTTAAACGACCATCGTCTAATACTTGTAACAAGATGTTAAACACATCCGGATGTGCTTTTTCAATTTCATCCAATAAGACTACCGAATAAGGTTTTCTTCGAACTGCTTCGGTTAATTGACCTCCTTCGTCGTATCCTACGTATCCCGGAGGAGCTCCTACTAATCTAGAAACTGCATGACGTTCTTGATATTCACTCATATCGATTCTTGTCATTGCATTTTCGTCAGCAAACAAATACTCACTCAAGGCTTTGGCTAATTCCGTTTTTCCTACTCCGGTAGTTCCTAAAAAGATGAATGAACCTATCGGTTTGTTGTCATCTTGTAAACCGGCTCTACTTCTTCGAACTGCATCGGCTACTGCTTGAATTGCTTCTTCTTGCCCTACTACTCTTTTGCTAAGTTCTTCTTCTAATTTTAAAAGTTTCGCACGCTCACTTTCTAACATTTTGCTGACAGGTATTCCTGTCCATCGTGAGATTACATCGGCAATTTCTTCCGAATCTACCTCTTCCTTAATCATTTTTGAGTTGGCTTGTAATTCTTGCAACTCTTTTCTAGCTTCAGCTATTTCGGCTTCTAATTGCTTGATTAAACTGTAACGGATTTCTGCCACTCGACTGAAATTCCCTGCTCTTTCCGCTTGTTCCGCTTCTATTTTGAGATTTTCAATTTCTTCTTTAGCATTTTGAATACGCTCTACAACTTCTTTCTCACTTTTCCATTTTGCAAGCAAGCTATCTCTTCGCTCTACTAAATCTGAAAGTTCTTCATTTATCAACGATAATTTTTTCTCATCATTTTCTCGCTTAATTGCTTCGCGTTCAATTTCCAATTGCATAATACGACGTTCGATTTCGTCTAATTCTTCAGGTTTGGAATTAATTTCCATACGCAATTTAGACGCTGCTTCATCAATCAAATCAATAGCTTTATCCGGCAAGAAACGATCGGTGATGTATCGTTGAGATAACTCAACCGCAGCTATGATGGCACTATCTTTTATTTGTACTTTATGATGTGTTTCGTATTTTTCTTTTATTCCTCTCAAAATACTAATCGCATCTTCAGTACTTGGTTCATCGACCATTACTTTTTGGAATCGTCTTTCTAACGCTTTATCTTTTTCAAAGTATTTTTGATATTCATCTAAAGTTGTTGCTCCTATTGAACGTAGTTCACCTCTTGCCAAAGCCGGTTTTAGAATGTTTGCTGCATCCATCGCTCCCTGTCCACCTCCTGCTCCTACAAGCGTATGAATCTCATCTATAAAAAGAATGATTTCTCCTTCAGCATTGGTTACTTCTTTAATTACGGCTTTTAGTCGCTCTTCAAATTCTCCTTTATATTTAGCTCCTGCAATAAGTGCCCCCATATCCAAAGCATATATGATTTTACCTTGCAAGTTTTCAGGAACATCTCCATTTACTATCCTATGAGCAATACCTTCAGCAATAGCCGTTTTACCTACTCCCGGTTCACCGACCAAAATAGGGTTATTTTTTGTTCTACGCGTTAAAATTTGTAATACTCTCCGTATTTCTTCATCCCTCCCAATTACAGGATCTAATTTACCATCTCTTACTTGTTGGTTAAGATTGGTTGCATACTTAGATAAAGACTGATAAGTATCTTCTTGACTTTGCGAAGTTACACGTTCGCCTCCTCTCAATTCTTTTATCACAGCTTCTAAATCTTTTTGATTAACTCCGTGATCTTTCAATAATTGAGTCGTACTACCTGTGCTTTCCAATATCCCGAATAATACATGTTCTATTGTTACGAACTCATCGTTCATTTTTTTTGCAATAGAAACTGCGTTATCTAAGGCATTTTGTGCATTTCTTGAGAGTTGCACTTCTCCTCCGCTTACTTTAGGATAAGACTGTAAAATACTATCCAAGGCTTGGTTCAGTACTTTTACGTTCACTCCTAATTTTTTGAAAATGTGCGGAACGACATTTTCATCAACAGCAAACAAGCCTTTAAGCAAGTGTCCGTTTTCTATTAATTGATTTCCATGCTCCAATGCAATCTGTCTCGCTTCGGAAACCGCTTGCTGAGCTTTGGTTGTAAATTTATTAAAATCCATAGTTTATATTTAAGTTTTTAAGGGTTACTAATTTATTTATCGTTTCATTGTCAAAAGTTAAACCATTATAATGGTTGCGACAATTTAGCATTATATTTATTATTTCTCTGTAAATTTGTCTGCTTTTCATTTATCGACAAAGCTGTTTTGTCATAGATTTCGTATCATTCATCATTACCTTAAAATAATTTGACCACTATTTGACTTATTATTCGTTGTTCTAATTGACTTAGTAAATAAAATGGACTACTTTAGTGTCAATTTTTAATTAAAGTATTCCGTAATACTCAAAATAGAATGAAAAAAATAAGGCTACAAAAAATCAAACAGAAAACGGATAGTAAACTTATGAATAAGATATTACATATTTTCCATTGTTTATTATTCTTCATTACTCTCATTAGTATTACAGATGAAGGAGTAGGTCAAACAACATTAAGTGCAACGCCCGCATCTTCTTGCAATGGTTCTCCCGTTGTGCTGTCTGCTACACCTCCGTCAGCTTGCTCTTTATATGATTATTCTTCCATTTCATTTAGTCCAATAAACATTTCTTCGGGAGCTACAAATGTTTCATTAGGAGATGACCAAATTTCGGGAGTTCTACCGATTGGTTTTAATTTCAATTTCTTTTGTAATAACTATTCAAACTTTTATATCTCATCTAATGGTTTTATTACTTTTAGTAGCGGACAATCACAAGGTTGTTGTTCCGGTCAAAACCTACCTAACACTTCTTCTCCTAATAATCTAATTGCTTTTGCTTGGGAAGATATAGACCCCGGTAACGGAGGACAGCCATCCATTAATGTTGTTCGATATAAAACAGTAGGCGTTCCACCAAATAGAACTTTAGTGGTTGAATTTTATAATGTTGATCACTATCCTAGTGGTCATAATATTACCGTCCAACTTCATTTAAAAGAAACCACAAATGATATAGAAATACATACTACGGCAATGCCTTCTGATGGAGGTAGTCATACTATGGGTATTGAAAATTCCAATGGAACAGTTGCTTTTACTGCTCCCGGAAGGAACGCTAGCAGTTGGTCTGCCTATAATGAAGGTGTTAGATTTTCACCTAGAGTCTGTAATTCCGTTTCATACACCTGGCAATCTCCTTTAGGTACTACTATAGGTAACGGAAGTTCAATAACGGTTACTCCAACAGCACCTCAAACCACTTATTTCTGTGTTGTTTCCAGTAGTTGTGGAAGTCAAACATTAAGTATTCCTGTTGACAATTTAACTTTAACCGTACAAGATAGTCTTTGTAATTCCGGCGGTGGAATTACCATACCGGCAACATCTAATTTTCCAGTAAGCTGTGATAACTATACCTACTCTACTATTTCTTTTTCTCCCATAAATATATCTTCCGGTGCGACAAATGTTTCATTAAGTGATGATGTAATATCGGGAGCTTTACCGATTGGTTTTAATTTTAATTTCTTTTGTAATAACTATTCAAACTTTTATATCTCATCTAATGGTTTTATTACTTTTAGTAGCGGACAATCACAAGGTTGTTGTTCCGGTCAAAACCTACCTAACACTTCTTCTCCTAACAATCTAATTGCTTTTGCTTGGGAAGATATAGACCCTGGTAACGGAGGACAGCCATCTATTAATGTTGTTCGATATAAAACAGTAGGCGTTCCACCAAATAGAACTTTAGTGGTTGAATTTTATAATGTTGACCACTATCCTAGTGGTCATAATATTACCGTCCAACTTCATTTAAAAGAAACTACAAATGATATAGAAATACATACTACCGCAATGCCTACTGATGGAGGTAGTCATACTATGGGTATTGAAAACTCAAGTGGGACAATAGCCTTCACTGCTCCTGGAAGAAACGCTAGTAGTTGGTCTGCCTATAATGAAGGAGTTAGATTTGCCGCATCTAATTCCTCGGTTATAAATTGGACTCCTACTTCCAGTTTATCTGATTCTACAATTTTAAATCCGATTGCCACACCATTTACAACTACAACGTATACAGTTACCATTAATGATAATAATGGCTGTATCATAACAGATTCAACTATTATTTTTACACCTCCAACTTCAAATGCAGGGACGGATATTAATTTATGCAATACGTATTCGACTACTTTGAATGGAAATCAACCGCTGGGAACAGCTTCAGGAATTTGGTCGATGGCGAGTAACTATACGCAACCGAGTACGGTGAACTTTGCTAATGCTTCGCTTTATAATTCAAACGTGAGTAATTTGCAAGAAGGTACGTATAAATTGGTTTGGACGGTGAGCAATGGAACTTGTTCGCCGGCTTCAGATACGGTTGTTATCAATGTTTATGACCAACCTACGTCGAATGCAGGTCTCGATATTGATTTGTGTAATACGTATTCGACTTCTTTGAATGCGAATCAACCATTGGGAACAGCTTCGGGAACTTGGACAATGGCTAGTAATTATACGCAACCGAGTACGGTGAACTTTGCTAATGCTTCGCTTTATAATTCAAACGTGAGTAATTTGCAAGAAGGTACATATAAATTGGTTTGGACGGTGAGCAATGGAACTTGTTCGCCGGCTTCCGATACGGTTGTTATCAATGTTTACAACCAACCTACGGCGAATGCAGGTCTTGATATTGATTTGTGTAATACCTATTCGACTACTTTGAATGGAAATCAACCGCTGGGAACAGCTTCGGGAATTTGGACAATGGCTAGTAATTATACGCAACCGAGTACGGTGAACTTTGCTAATGCTTCGCTTTATAATTCAAACGTGAGTAATTTGCAAGAAGGTACGTATAAGTTGGTTTGGACGGTGAGCAACGGGACTTGTTCACCGGCTTCCGATACGGTTGTTATCAATGTTTATGACCAACCTACGGCGAATGCAGGTCTCGATATTGATTTGTGT
>JALTUD010000597.1 GCA_027047735.1 Flavobacteriales bacterium
TTAAGAGTTATGTTAAAGAGGACAAGGCTAACTTTAAGGATAAGGATGAATTTGCGGGAATTGGTATTGCAATAAAGTTTAATAGCGACACGATTGTGGTTGAGGAAGTGCTAAAAAACAGCGGTGCAGAGGAGTCGGGAATAAAGAAAGGGGATAAGATTATCGGTGTCGGTGATAAGAAGATAAGCGATTTTAATTATTTTAGTGATGTTCAGGAAGCGTTGGTGGGAGAACCTAATTCGCGTTTAGAAATCAGGGTAGCAGATACTACGGATACGGCTAACGTTTTCATAAAACAGGTGATTAGGAAACCGGTGAAAGGTATTGCTTTTTACAAAATGGGGAAAAGTGTTGATGAGATTAAAGACGCAATTGTATTAATGGATGAAGTTTACCAAGATACGGTGTTGAAGTCTAAAATTGCGGAAACCGGGATTCGTTATATGTTGGAACAACTCGACCCGCATACTTCGTATATTTCGGTAGAGGATTTTCAAGACATGAATGCTCCTTTGAAAGGTTCGTTTACGGGAGTGGGTGTTCGTTTTCAAATTGTGAAGGATACGATTGTGGTGGTAGAAGCTATTCCGGGAGGTCCTTCGGAAAAGGTTGGTATTCAAGCCGGCGATAAATATATTTTTATCAACGATGAAAAAGTTGCCGGCACGGGAATTAAAAACAGTGGTGTGCGAGAACGTCTTTTAGGAGATAAAGGAACTAAGGTGGATGTAAAAATGAAAAGACGTGGCGAGGATGAACTACTGGAGTTTACGATTGAAAGAGATAAGATTCCTATTTATAGTGTAGATGCTGCTTATATGGTTTCGGATAGTATCGGGTACATCAAAGTCAATAAATTTGCCGCTACAACGGTTCAAGAGGTGCGTAAAGCTATTCTTGAACTAAAATCCAAGGGTATGAAAGACCTTATTTTAGATTTACAAGGCAATGGCGGAGGGTATTTAAGAGCTGCTATTGGTTTAGCGGATGAATTTATCGAGGGTAAAAAACTGGTGGTTTATACGGAGGGGAGAGCTTATCCGCAACAGGACTATATGACGAGGTATGAAGGTTTATTAGAAGATGGTCGTTTGATTGTATTGGTGAACGAAAACAGTGCTTCTGCCAGTGAAATTGTGAGTGGTGCTATACAGGATTGGGACAGAGGTTTGATTGTGGGAAGACGAACATTCGGTAAAGGTTTGGTTCAAAAACCATATAATTTGGTCGATGGTTCGCAAATACGAATCACGACTCAACACTATTACACGCCTGCGGGAAGATGTATTCAAAAACCCTATGACAAAGGAATACAAGAATATAGACGGGAGAAATATAACCGTTACAAACACGGTGAATACTTTCATAAGGACAGTATAAAGTTTGACGAGAATCTGAAAGTGTTTACCAAGATAAAGCGCAGACCTGTCTATGGTGGTGGAGGTATTATGCCTGATGTTTTTGTTCCGCTGGATACGACAGGGACAAGTGATTACTTTTCGGCATTGATTCGTAAAGGGATTTTAAATCGATTTGCTTTGACTTGGGTGAACGATAATCGTAAAAAACTACAAGAAAAACATATCACGTTTGACCGTTTTAACGAAAAGTTTGATACAGATAAATTAGTCAAAGAACTTATTAAATATGCGGAATCGGAAGGTTTAGAATTTGATGAAGAAGGGTATAAAGAGGCTGAGTTTACGATAAAAACCAGATTAAAGGCAAGTGTTGCTCAAAACCTGTTTGATTTCTCTCGATTCTATCAAATTAACAATGCTTTGAATGAGCCTTTGCAAGAGGCAATTTCTATTATGAAAGACGGAAAAGAATTTGAGGAGATTAAACCTTAAAACCTGAAATAACGATACAATATTAAAACACAAAAAAAGACAGCTAAATCGCTGTCTTTTTTTTGTGTTAGCTAATTTGCTTTAGAGTGCTGTAAATTCGATGCAAGGGCAAGCCCATAACATTGTAATAATCGCCAACAATCTTTTTTATTCCTATATAACCAATCCATTCTTGAATGCCATAAGCCCCCGCTTTGTCATACGGTTGAAACTTGTCAATGTAATAAGCAATTTCTTCATCGGTAAGTGCATAAAACTCTACCTCGGTAACATCTGAAAAAGTAACCTTAAAAGAAGAAGTTAACAATGTTACTCCCGTTATGACTTGATGCTTGTTTCCCGATAATTTTTGCAACATAGCCGTGGCTTCTTGTTTGTTTTCCGGTTTACCTAAAATTTCATTCCCGTAGCAAACTATCGTATCGGCGGTTATGATTAAATCGTTGACCGCTAAACTTCCTTGAAATGCCTTTGCCTTTAAATTACTTAAAAATTCGGCTACTTCTTTTGTTTGCAATCCCTCGGGATAAATTTCCTCAACTTCTTTTGTTTTAATATCAAAATCAGCCACTATACCTTTTAATAACTCTTGCCTTCTCGGCGACTTTGAAGCTAAAATAACGTTGTATTTTTTTAATTTTTGTTCTAACATTATTTCCGATGGTACACTCCTTGAAAAAAATCAAGAAATGACAATTTAAAATAGTTTTTATTATCAGCGTAAAACCCTCGCTTTTCCAGCATCTCATCAGTACTCCGATTTAGATTACACCCCTCTCCTATTATTCTCCAAACAGGATTAACTATATTCTCAAAGGTTGCTTTGGGTTCTTTTTTAGCGTGGATATGTTCTAAAACAATCAACTTTCCACTTTCCGACAACACATCGTCAATGACAGTTAAAGCTTTTTCAAGATTAGGAACAGTACAAAGCACCAAAGTACAAACTACAACGTCAAAACCTTGCTCAGGTTTTAAACGCTGCAATTCTTCGTTATCAATACCTATATTGTAAAGCGAAATATTTTCTCGTTGTTTGGGTTTAGATTTTTCAAGCATCGGCAACGATGGTTCAATCGCTGTTACACTAGCCTCAGGAGAGTAAAACCTAAAGTTAACACCTGTACCGGAGCCTATCTCCAAAATATTCCCTTGCAAATCATTTAATAAAGCTCTTCTGCTTTTTTCTAAACGTTCTTCTACGCTTTCCATAAAGGAATCGTAATAGTTTGCAAATATTTTTTGATAAACCCCACCCATAATCTTAGCAACAAAGGTTATGCTATTGCTTTCAATTTATTAACTCTCGAGTTTTCAAATTTTCTTTTTGCATATTCCAAATCAATCACTAATTGCTCTACCCCCATTGACGGAGCTTCAAACATAGCATCGGTAAGAATAGCTTCACAAATAGAACGCAAACCTCTCGCCCCTAACTTCAATTCAACAGCTTTATCTACGATGTATTCTAACACATCATCTTCAATCACTAATTTAATATTATCCAATTCAAAAAGTTTCACATATTGTTTCACCAATGAATTTTTAGGTTCGGTTAAGATTCTAATAAGAGTTTTCCTATCCAAAGGATCTAAGTGAGTCAATACCGGGAAACGACCAATCAACTCGGGGATTAATCCGTATTGTTTAATATCCAACTGATTGACATAGGAAAGTATATTTTCTTCAGAATAATCCGTAGCGTCTTCAGTTGAAAATCCAATTGCTTGAGATTTTACTCTACGTTCGATTATTTGTTTAATCCCATCGAAAGCCCCTCCCGTAATAAATAGAATGTTTTTAGTATCTATTTTAATCATCTTTTGGTCTGGGTGTTTACGTCCTCCTTGAGGCGGTACATTCACTATCGAACCTTCCAACAACTTCAACAAAGCCTGTTGCACTCCTTCACCTGACACATCTCTGGTAATAGAGGGATTATCACTTTTTCTGGCAACTTTATCAATTTCATCAATAAAGATAATGCCACGTTGAGCCGCCTCCACATCGAAATCTGCGGCTTGCAATAGTTTAGACAAAACACTCTCCACATCCTCGCCAACATAACCTGCTTCGGTCAACACCGTTGCATCAGCAATAGCAAAAGGCACATGCAATAATTTAGCAATCGTTTTTGCCAACAATGTTTTTCCCGTTCCGGTCTCCCCCACCATAATAACATTAGATTTTTCAATCTCAACCTCATCTTCATCAACGTTTTGCATCAACCTCTTATAGTGATTATAAACCGCAACCGATAACACTTTCTTCGCCTCTTCCTGTCCAATAATATATTCATCAAGATGATTTAAAATTTCCTGAGGCTTCAACAAAGTCAACTCTAATTTTCCTTCCGCTTTTCGCTGTAAATTATCCTCTTTTACAATTTGATAAGCCTGTTCTACACAATTATTACAAATATGAGCGGAGATGCCGGAAATCAATAAGTTAACCCCTTCGTTTTCTCTGGTTTTTCCACAGAAAGAACATCTAATTTCGTCTTGTTTCATTCTTTTGAATTTTTACCAATACAAAAAAAACACCCACATAAAGAAGGTGTTTTTTATATCAATTTTTATAGCACTTGTTACTTATTAGCGTTTTTTACCAAAACTTCATCAATCATTCCATAATCTTTCGCCTCTTCAGAAGTCATCCAATAATCCCGATCACTATCTTTCCATACTTTATCAAAAGGTTGACTTGAATGATTTGAAATAATTTGGTACAATTCATTTTTTAATTTATTAATCTCTTTCGCCGTAATTTCGATATCCGTAGCTTGACCTTGAGCTCCTCCCATCGGTTGGTGAATCATCACGCGCGAATGCTTTAGTCCCGTACGTTTACCATCAGCACCGGCACACAAAAGAACCGCCCCCATAGAAGCCGCCATACCCGTACAAATAGTAGCTACATCAGGCTGTATATACTGCATTGTATCATAAATACCCAATCCGGCATATACAGAACCACCGGGAGAATTGATATAAATCTGAATATCTTTTTTCGCATCAGTAGATTCAAGGAAAAGCAATTGAGCCGTAATGATATTCGCCACTTGGTCGTCAATTCCCGTTCCCAAAAAGATAATACGATCTCTCATCAATCTTGAAAAGACATCCATAATCGCCACATTCATTTGACGTTCTTCCACAATATTAGGTGTCATACCCATTGGTGTCGTATTAATGGCAGAATAATAATCATCCATTACCATACTTGATATACCGCGATGTTTTATCGCATATTTTCTAAACTCGTTCGCATCAAAATTATTCATACTTTGTATTATTTGTTTTAAAGAATCGTAAAGATAATTATTTTTTTCTTACCCGTTAAACATTCCTGAATAACAATATTTATTATTTGGGCGTTCCCTCCATTCACAAAACAAACATTCCGCTATCGCTAAAACGTTTGTTTTGTAAATGGAGGTCGGGCTATCCACTATATCTTTTACCCTCCAAAAGGAGGGAGGGCAAAAGGATGCCGTTCCTATCCCTAACGCATTTGAAATAAGTGCAAAGAAAATGGAATTTAGTATTCTTAGACGATGAATATTTTCTTTGCGTAGCCCCAGCTACGGAAATAAAATATGAAGAAGTATAAGGATAGTAAAAACATTTTATTGTGCTTAGATTAACTGTGTTAGGGATACGATCCCTAACGCGAGTGAAATTGGCGAATAGAAAGTAAACTTTTGGTTTCTTAACAAAGTAACCTACGGATTTAAAGGACTAAATTTTGGATGATGACAAAATTTAATATACTTTTGGCAAAAAATATTTTTTTTCAAGCAACCTTAACGGAAATGTAAAGTCTTTAAAACAAAAAACAAGCCTATAGATAGATTCTACTTTTAACAAAAAAATAAACAATCAGTATTAATAATCTACTATTTAATAAAATGGTAGATTATTAATCAATAAAACCGGATTAAAGAAATTTCAAGACAAAGTAATTTCTAAAATCATCGGCAAAAAGTAGAAGAATTATGGCATTACAGCATTTATCAGACTCAGAATTAGTTCATTTATACCAAATCGGTAATGAAAAGCCTTTTGAGGTTTTATTATCCCGTCATCAAAGTCGTGTATTTGCCTACATCATGAAAATGGTCAAAAACAATGATTTGGCAAACGATATTTTTCAGGACACTTTCACAAAGGTTATTATCACTCTAAAACGAGGAAAATATAATGATGAAGGTAAATTCCTGCCTTGGGTATTACGAATCTCCCATAACCTCATCATCGACTATTACCGAAAAAACACTAAAATGTCTTTTGTAGCACAAGGTAATAACCAAAATGAAGATTTTAATATCTTTGACATTCTAAATCTAAAAGAATCAACCGTTGAAGACGAAATTGTATTCAATCAAATATTACGAGAAGTAAAACAACTACTTGATTTTTTACCGGAAGAACAAAAAGAGATTGTTGAATTGCGTCACTTTAAAGAAATGAGCTTTAAAGATATTGCCGAACAAAAAGACATTTCAATCAATACAGCTCTAGGCAGAATGCGATACGCCTTAATCAATTTAAGAAAAATCATCAAGGAAAAAGACATTGAACTAACCACATATTAAAAAGGAAACATCACAAACAAAAAAGCCTTTACACGTTGTGTAAAGGCTTTTTTGTTTTGTTAGAAATACCACTTTTATCCGGTAATCTCATCATATAGAGCTTTAAAATCCGAGTTATCGTCAATCAAACAATCATCGCGTTTTTCATAAAAGAAAGGATGCCCCAAACTAATGGTTTCTTTAGCCGCTTCAGGATTTATTTCTTTCTGAAATTTCGCATATTCCATCAAAGCTGTCTTAAGGTAAGTTTGTTGACTTTCTGTCATTTCTCCAAAATCTCTATCTGTTCCTATTTTCTTTATTTCTTCAAAAGCTTCAGCTACAACTTTCTTACCTTCGGTTTTATTCTTAGACAAAATATAATTCAACCCCAACAAAAGCTTTGCCCCTGAATCGTTGGGATCGAAAGCTATCACCTTCTTCATTAACGATGCAGTCTTTTTAGCACTTTTTTCTGTTCCTGCTAAAGCATTGTTTTCAACATCTTCAAGAATAATAAATTTTATTTTCTCAATAAACTCCTCAGCATCTTCTTTGTATTCATATGATTTATCCTTTTTTCTATATTTTCCCAAATAAGAAAGTGAGGATTTAAAAGCCTTTGGATAATCATCTTTATATTTATGATCTTGACTCATATAAAAATAACATTCTGCAGCATATAAATAAGGTAAAGGATCTTTTTTCGTTTTTTCATTTTCCATATATTTCTCGCACTTAAATAGACATTTATCATATTTCTCATCAGCTATCAAAGCCAAAAGATTCATATAATCATCTTGTGCGTAAAATTTATTGAATAGAACAAAGACAGTAAGTATAATTAGTATAGTTTTCATAATCTCATTTTAATTCACCCGTTTCAAAAGTTGTGCCCAAAATACAAAATTGTATTTACATTAACATTATTTTAACGAAAATATTCATCTTTCAACTTTAGACTTGCTATAAAAGATACTTTTTTTGTAATTTTGATGAAACACATTATAATTCGAAGCAACTTAACGTAAAGACTTACGTCTTAGTTACGTTTATAACTATATTTAAAATGAAAATCTATACATTATTACTACCACTAGCGTTACTAACCTTGTTTTCTAACCTAAGTATCTCTCAATGTACTTTAAACCTTACTTCGTCAGTAGATTCTGTCCTTTGTGGAGAATGTGTTACGCTTAGTGCTTACGGATATATGAATGGTAATATTGCCTTTGAAGAAAATTTTAATAGTGGTTCTCCTGTTGGTTGGCAATTTACTCAAAGTGTGACAATTGCCAATAACACTTGTGGTGTTCCTTCTCCTGATGGTTCAAATTTCATGTGGATGGGCGACGCAGCAGTTAATCCTAGGGATATGACAACAAACCCTATAGATTTATCTTTAGGTGGAGTTATTTGTTTTGAAATGAGGTATGCAATACAAGGAGATCCTTCTCCTTGTGAAGGTCCTGATGAACCGACAGAAGGTGTTCACTTACAATATTCAACAGACAATGGAACTACTTGGATAGATATTGATTATTGGGATCCGAACGGAGGAAATGACCCATCCTTAACTTCGTGGAATCAGTACTGTGTAAGTATTCCACCCGGTGCACAAACTTCAACAACATTGATTCAATGGCATCAAGATAATGTTTCCGGAGCTGAATATGATCATTGGGGAATTGATAATGTTCAAATAACCTTAAATGATCCTAATTCTCAAATTACATGGATGCACGATAATTATAGTTACCCAATGGGGTCAGGTGGTGGAGATGATCCAACACCTGTCTGTATTTCTACAGAAACATCTTATACTGCTCAAATCACAAATGGTACAAATACCTGTACACAAACGATTACTGTCCCTGTTAAAATGCCGGTCATTCAAGTAAACGCCGGTTCGGATGTTGACATTTGCCCGGGTGATTGCGTTGATTTAAGTGGCGAAGCTAAAGTTATTATAAGCCCTGCTAAAACTCCTACTTATGAGAACAATGAATTATCTTTAGTTACAAGCGGTCATGCAGAAGTAAATATAAACGTACAGGATCTCAATATGCAAACGATAGCTTCCGGCTCAATAACTCAAGTTTGTATAAATGGATTTAATTTTAGTGGCACTCAAGTTTGTACAAATTTTTCAGGATGTAATTGTAATGGTACTCAAATAAGTGCTGGAAGTTCTTGTAATTTAGATGAAAGTAGTTTTAATGTAATTCTAACAACTCCAAACGGATGTAGCATAACATTAGTTCCCGTAGGAGTTGCCGGTGGTTCTTATGGGACTGTTTGCTTTGTACCAAGTGGAGGCTCTAACATTAATGGTGGAGGTTTTCCGGGAAATGGTTCTTGGAATCCAAATGAACCTTTTTCTAATTTAGACGGCTGTACGTCAAACGGAGTTTGGACGTTAGAGTTTGACGCTCCCGGAGGCTTAGGTTTTGGTGCAGGAACGCTTAACGGATGGAGCATCACTTTTGACGACCCTGAAATTAGTTATCCGGCTCCTTATTCTTGGTCGCCGACTACGAATATGACGAATGATAATACGTTAACTCCTACTGTTTGTCCAACGACGACAACCACTTACACATTGTCAGCAACGGATTCAAACAGTTGTGCTACGGCATCAGATGATGTTACGGTGAATATTTTAAGCTCTTGTTGCAACTTTGATATATCTGCGAATATTACTGCCCCAACTTGCGGAAATAGTGATGGTGCGATTGATTTAACAATTACCAATGGTTCGGGAAATTATAGTTTTGATTGGGGAACTAACGGAACAACTGAGGATTTATCGAATTTACCTTCCGGTCTATACAGTGTTACGATTACAGATATAACCGATGGGTGTTCAAAAGACACTTCGATAACTTTAAGCACGAATGCTTATACTTATGTTGTTAATACAACAAATCCTACTTGCGGAAATTCAGATGGAAGCATTGAGATTGTTGTTACGGGAGGGACTTCTCCTATCCAATATAGTATAGATAACGGAGTTAATTTTTCCACAACAAACGTTTTTAATAACATTGGAGCAGGAACTTATGACATTATCATCAATGACGGAGCAAGTTGCCAAGAAGTAACTACGGCTACTTTGACGGAAGATTGTTGTAATTTCTCCATAACAGCTATACTTACACAACCCTCATGCGGAGCTAATGACGGGGCAATAGACATTACTATTCAAAATGGTTCGGGAAATGAAACTTTTGATTGGGGTGCGAATGGAACAACAGAAGATTTATCTAATATAGGTAGTGGAACATATAATTTAACTGTATCGGATGCTACTTCAGGCTGTAGTAAAGATACTTCATTTATTTTACAAAGTTCAGCTTTTACCTATACAACAGAAATTACCAACCCTTCTTGTGGAAATAATAACGGAGCTATTATTCTTCATACATTGGGAGGTACATCCCCTTTTGTATTTAGCATTGATAATGGTGTTACCACCTCAAACGATTCAGTATTTTCTAATTTAAGTGCAGGAACTTACGATATTGTAGTTATCGATGGTTCAGGATGTCAACTTTCAAGTCAAGAAGCACTTACTGATGGAGGTGGATTGAGTGCCTCTGTTGCCGTAACTGATTTGATATGCAACGGAGATAATAGTGGTCGTATTACAATCACACCGAATGGTGGAACTTCTCCTTATACATATAGTATTGGAAACGGAACACAAAATATAGCTGTATTTGATAATATTTCCGCAGGTACTTATCCTGTTAATGTAACGGATAATTCGGGCTGTTCTTTTGATACTACGGTCATTGTAAATGAACCGATTGGAATGAATTTAAGTTTGAGTATAATCACACAACCTACTTGTTCGTATAGTTGTGATGGTAGTGTGGTTACCGTGGTTACCGGAGGTGCTATAGCTGGTGAAGCTCAATATCAATGGAGTGCTCCAATAGATAACAACACAACGAACACAGCAGACAATCTTTGTCCCGGTACTTATTCATTGACTGTAACGGATGACAACGGATGTACTAAAGACACAACCTTTACCATGGTTGCTCCTGAAGGGATAGTTGCTGACTTTAAATTTACCCCACAACCTACAACTGTTTTGAATACTGAGATAACTTTGACGGAGAACAGTAATAATGCTACTGTTTTTACATGGTTGATGAATGGTAATGAAATAGGAATGGGGACTACCTTGACTTATGAATTTCCGAATGACACGGCAGGAGTATATAATACTTGTTTGGTAGCGACAAATGACTTGAATTGTAGTGATACGATTTGTCATGATGTTATTATTGGAGAGGAATTTTACTTTTTTATTCCAAATACTTTTACTCCGGACGGAGATGGGGATAATGACTTCTTTTTTCCCAAAGGGCTGGGAATAGAAAATGTAGAATATGAGCTTTTAATTTTTAATCGTTGGGGAGATATTATTTGGCGTTCTCAAACAACAAACGGTATGTGGGATGGAACGGAAAATAATTCCGGAAAAGTTTGTCAGGAAGGTGTTTATGTTTGGAAGTTAAGAACCATAAATAAAGGACGTAAAAACATTGAGAAGATTGGACATGTTAATTTGATACGGTAATACTATTTAAATATTGAAACGAGCCTTCTAAAGCGTTTTTTCTTTCGCCTCTTTTTCAAAATCCAAATGGTATTATAGAAGGCGTTAAACCACAAAAAAAAGAAAGGAAAGCTACCGATGAAAGAAACGAGAGGGAGGAACGACTGAAAGTGTAGTGAATACAACTTTTCCTGTGGGGGGTGGATATTCGTTTTGGTTGTTTTAAGTTTCAACAGTCTTTATCTATTTAATCACTTGTATATCAGCAGCTTCCCTTATAAAGGACAGGTTTTTCTATTTTGAGTGTAGAGATAGCACTGCAACCTTGCTGAGTACTTTTGCTAACTTTTTAAAAACGTTTTTAGATAACCTGTAGATTATTTAGGATTCACTATTTCGCCAATGAAAGCCAGCCGTAATGAGGGCGAAGCCCTTAGATTACTTTCTTGTATTACCCCAAGAATAAAGAGTGAAGATTATAGATGCTTGTATATCGTTATTTCATAAATACCGTTGCAATCATATTTAAACCCTATGTTTCCTACAATCATATTTCCACAGCCATCATATTCAGTTCTATACACTCT
The DNA here is from genome assembly GCA_027047735.1 of Flavobacteriales bacterium. Lineage (GTDB taxonomy): Bacteria > Bacteroidota > Bacteroidia > Flavobacteriales_D > Parvicellaceae > S010-51. The sequence goes on from JALTUD010000597.1 coordinate 11,590, forward strand.
TTTAAGGTCTTCCAATGTTGAATTAATTGAAAGGTTATTTTGAGTTAAATAATTGCTATTATAAATGATGATTTTACTCACCTTTTTATGGTCAAACATTATTAAAATAGAATATTTTGAATAATAGCAAAAGGATTTTGATAGACCATATTTATCAATTCTCAAGTTCGAACGTTTATAATTCTTTCCTGATTTTTTTTTTGTTATTTGTTTGGTGTAGTGATATTTATCAGGCTTTCCATATTTTTCTACGATTTCGGATTTAGTATCTCCAATCTTAACAAAGTTTGACAGACCATAGTTGGTAATTATTGTATCATTTTGTGAAAAAGTATAAAATGTACAGAATACAAACATATATAAAAGGAATAATTTCATCAAATTTACTTTTTATAGCCTGTTGGTTCTTCTTTACCTGTTTTATCTTTCCCGTAATCATCGTGAGTTTTACCAATTCTCTCGTTTAATCCTAAAATTCTTCGTGCTATATTTTCAAAACCAACTGTTCTTCTTTGATTAGTACGTTCTCCTAGAGGATTTCCTTTTTGACTTTCTCTAATATGTCCAACTTCGTGAGTTAACTGTATAGCACCAACTACTTTTTCATTAGGATTATAGTCGTTATCATATTTGTATACTAATGTTCCATCCATATTGAAGTCAATTACTTCAGGGTCATTAGTTGGATGAATTTGACATGTTTCTGTGTCTTTTAATTTTTCTGTAAGCCTTTCTTGACCTGTATTAATTATTATTTTTGCACGTACTACCTCTCCATTCATATCAATAGAGGATACGACTTCAGTTGGACCTTTTTTCTTCGTTTTTATTTTAATTTTTAAGTCATCATCTTCTTCTAGTGCTTTATATTCATTTAATAAAAACTTTTGATCTTTATTTAGGTCTCCGTGAATCTTTGTTTCATCAATTGATAGTCGACCTCTCTTATCATAAGTAAACGCTTCGGGAGAGTCATTAAACATAACAGACAAATATGCTCTGACTTTCTTTTGGTCTTTTTTATTTTTAACTTTAAAATACTCACCATTCACATCAGCGAATAGTATTGGATTATTTCCAGAATAATGAAAAACACTTAAAGATGGATATTTTGAAGATAACGGGTCAATACTCAACCATCTCCCCAATCTTGGGTCATACATTCTCGCTCCGAAGTCTATTGAATTTCCTGCTCCTTTGACCTCTGGGTCTGATTCTTTATTATTAAACGAATATCGGTAATTCTCCACACTCCCAAATCTTCCTCCCATAGCCATACCAAAGGGGTAATAGTCAGTGTAGGTTATAATGTTCG
>JALTUD010000598.1 GCA_027047735.1 Flavobacteriales bacterium
ATAATACGTTTTATGTTATTCAAAATAAAATTAAGGGAGTAAATGAACACTACGAGAAAACATCAAAGGGTGAAACAGTAGAAGGCGGAGTAGAAGGTGTTAAAGTCATTGATGAAAACACGATTGAATTTACCTTGTACGAATCGCTATCATTTTTTCCGAAAATATTAGTACACAATGCTTGTTGGATATTCCCGAAAGAGGCTTATGAAATGTATGGTGAAGATATGCGTTCTCACGTCGTAGGTACAGGCCCTTTTATCATAGATGCGATAAAAGAAGGAAGTCAAGTACGAATGAGAAGAAATGAAAATTATTGGCGTAAAGATGAGTTCGGAAACCAACTACCTTATCTGGATTTAGTAAAAGTTACCTTTACAAGAGATAAAAAATCAGAGTTAGCTAACTTTAGAAAGGACAATCTGGAAATGATTGCTACGCTTCCGGTGGATGAAATGGAAACTGTTTTAGTGGGGCTTGAAGATGCAATGCAAGGTAAAAACTCCGCTTTTGAATACCAGCAATCCGATGCCTTAAATGTACAGATGTACGATTTTTTACATACAGGAAAAATATTTAAAGATATTCGAGTGAGAAAAGCATTTTGCTATGCTATCGATAGAAAAAGTTTAGTTGATTTTACCTTAAGAGGAGACGGAACACCGGCAGAACACGGAATTGTTCCTAATTATTCTAACTATGATAATACCAAAATTAAAGGATATTCTTATGAACCTGAAACGGCAAGAGCTTTACTGGCTGAGGCGGGGTATCCCAACGGAGAAGGTTTTCCTAAAGTTTCATTGACCCTAAACGATGGCGGAGGGCGTAATACAAGAATAGCCGAAGCAATTTATAACATGATAAAGCAAAACCTTGGAATACATTTGGATATAGATGTAGTACCGTTTACTACTATGTTAGAAAAACAAAGTTTAGGTGAGTTAGAGTTTACCCGAAGAGGTTGGGTTGCTGATTATCCTGATGCATCCACTTTCTTAGAAATTTATTACGGGAAAACAGTTCCGGAAGATCCACATGCACCATCAATGGTAAATACTTCCAGGTA
>JALTUD010000599.1 GCA_027047735.1 Flavobacteriales bacterium
AAAAAGCGGGTTCGTTGCACTACACCACTTTTTAACGCCGTAATGGTCGGGCTATCACTACTCACTCTTTTGTGTTGCATACCAATACCAAATTAAATTAGTAGATTAGTTCTATATACTTAATTGATAACAATGCAACAACACAAAAGGAGTTCAAACACGCCGTTCTATCCCTAACGCAAAAAGTAGATAAGCAGATACATCTTAGAGAAAAAATCTTATATTTGTAATAATCAACCTTCTAAAACTAAAAAAATGAGAAAAATATACCTGCTAATATTAATGTTGTTTAGTATTGTTTTTTCAATAAAAGCACAAAATGTCGGGGTTAATCAATCCTCACCGACACATTCCTTACATATTTCGCCTGTAAATTCCGGAGATGACCCAATAAGAATAGATGGAATAAACGCTTATACTGTTGGCGACACCTCATTGTTAATCATCGATAATGCAACAGGAGTAGTACGTTATATAACAATGACCGATTTGGTCGGAGTATTAGGAGCAAACGGAAGTTTTGGAACAGATGACCAAAACCTAGACAGTTTAACACTAACTAATTTAATCCTCAATGCCTATATAGAAGACGGTTCATCAGCAAATGTTGATTTGTCCGCAATAAAAGACAGTGCGATTTTGTTTTTGGTCAACAATTCCGATACACTTTTTTCAAACTCAACTTTTATAACCGGTTTAAGAGATTCAATAGACACCGATGTAGATAGTTTAAAGCTAATGGGAACGATTTTACACTTGTACGAAAATGGTGGAGATGTTCAAGTGGATTTATCTTCTCTTTCCGATAACGATGCTGACCCGACAAATGAATTAAATAGCTCTTTTACCTTAACAGGAAGTGCTTTAGCGATTACTGATAACGGAGGAACAATTACAGTAGATTTATCCCCTGTAATTAATCAAGCAGTATCAAGCGCTGTACCGCCCGGAACGGTAATAGCCTATTCGGGAGGAACTGTTCCAACCGGTTATTTATTAGCTGATGGAAGTGCTGTAAGCAGAACAACTTATGCTGATTTGTTTTCAGCAATAGGTACGATGTATG
>JALTUD010000600.1 GCA_027047735.1 Flavobacteriales bacterium
GAGTAAGCTCACTTAAATTAATTTAGTAGATTATATCTATATACTTAATTGGTAACAATGCAACAAACCAAAAGGAGTTCAAACACGCCGTTCTATCCCTAACGTGGAATGAAATTGGAAGCAAGAAAGTGAATTTTAGTTTTCTTAGACGATGAAAAATTCTTTTGCATAGCCCCACTATGGAAAATAATTTTGAAGATGGATAAGGAAAATAAAAACGCTTTATGCTTTCTATTTTATTCATGTTAGGGATACAATCCCTAACGTGGAATGAAATAAGTGCAAGAAAGTGGAATTTGTAGTTCTCAGACGATGAATATTTTCTTTGCATAGCCCCAGAAAAAAACACGAGGTATTTTCTATAAAAATTCAGTTTCAAATTCAAAATGATAAAAGCCCATTTCAAAAGAAAACATTACCTTTGCCGAATATGGAAGAAATGGTACTTATTTTAGATTTCGGTTCGCAATATACACAACTGATAGCACGAAGAATCAGAGAGTTAAACACATATTGTGAAATTCACCCGTATAATAAAATTCCGGAAATCGGAGAACATGTCAAAGCTGTTATTTTATCGGGTAGCCCATTTAGTGTGAGAGATGAAAATGCTCCACAACCTGATTTATCAAAGATTAAAGGCAAAATACCACTTTTGGCTATTTGTTACGGAGCTCAATATCTAGCACAAAGTTACGGTGGAGAAGTAATTCCCTCTACCATTAGAGAGTATGGAAGAGCAAATCTCACTTACATTGATAAGTCTTTCCCTTTGATGAAGAATATACCTGTAGGTTCACAAGTATGGATGAGTCATGGAGATACCATTGCTTCCTTACCTGATGATTTTGAAATTATTTGTAGTACCGAAGATGTAAAAGTTGCCGGTTACCACATAAAAGGGGAACAAACCTACGGCATACAATTTCATCCCGAAGTCTATCACAGTACAGACGGAAAAACACTTCTGAAAAATTTTATCGTTTCCATTGCCGGACTCTCACAAAATTGGACACCGCAATCGTTTGTTGAACAGACTGTTGGAGAACTAAAAGAAAAACTAGGTAACGATAAAGTTGTTTTAGGTTTATCCGGAGGAGTAGATTCTTCGGTGGCGGCAATGTTACTCCACAAAGCCATAGGCAAAAACTTATATTGCATATTTGTAGATAACGGTCTTTTGCGTAAAAACGAATTTGAAGAAGTCTTGGAAAACTACAAGGGTCTTGGTCTAAACGTAAAAGGAGTTGATGCTAAACAGGACTTTTATAAAGCTCTGGAAGGTATAACCGACCCTGAAGCAAAGAGAAAAGCCATAGGAAAAGTTTTTATCGACACTTTTGACAAAGAAGCACATCGTATCGAAGACGTGAAATGGTTGGCACAGGGAACAATCTATCCCGATGTTATAGAATCGGTTTCGGTAACGGGCGGGCCTTCGGCTACAATAAAATCACACCACAATGTTGGTGGTTTACCCGATTTTATGAAATTAAAAATTGTAGAACCGCTTAGAGCTTTATTTAAAGATGAAGTTCGCAGAGTGGGGCGTTCAATGGAGATGCCACAAGAGTTGTTAGGCAGACATCCGTTCCCGGGACCGGGGCTTGGAATTAGAATACTGGGCGACATAACTCCCGAAAAGGTACGCATTTTGCAAGAGGTCGATTATATTTTCATTCAAGGACTAAAAGATGCAGGATTATACGATAAGGTATGGCAAGCAGGAGCAATACTCTTGCCTGTTCAATCGGTGGGTGTTATGGGAGATGAACGAACATACGAAAAAGCAGTAGCTTTAAGAGCGGTAAGCTCCACCGATGGAATGACAGCCGATTGGAGCCATTTGCCTTATGAGTTTTTGGCGAAAGTATCTAACGATATTATTAATAAAGTAAAAGGAATCAATCGAGTAACCTACGATATTAGTTCCAAACCACCGGCAACCATTGAATGGGAATAAATTGTTTAAGATTAGAGGAGGATTAAAATCATCATTTTAAATTTTAGTTCCTCAATACAAAAGTAATTATGAAATATATCATCATCGTGTTTTTTTTGAGTTTAGCTTCTTCGCTGTTTGCTCAAATAGGAAAAGTACCTGTTGTAGAACACAACGGCGTAAAGTGCTATGAACATACGGTACAGAAAAAACAAACCGCATACGGAATCAGTAAACTGTATAATGTAGATATTAATAAACTCTTTGAATACAATCCTGAAGCTCAAAAAGGATTAAAGATTGGAGAAAAAATATATTTACCTCTGCCCGCAGAACAACAAAATACTTCTACCACTCCTAAGGAAGAAAGTATCCAACAAGAAGGAGAAAGTGCGGATGGTTCTAAAATAGTACACACGGTACAAAAAGGGGAAACGCTTTGGTCGATAGCCAGAAAATACGGAGTAAAGCCACAAGCTGTTTTAGATGCGAACTTAGACAAAGGAAATACGCTAAACATTGGAGATAAAATTGTTATACCTGTTACGGAGGCTGAAAAGAAAGATGAAACTGAACCAATAGTTGACATACCTGTCAACCCACTCGAATCTCCTGAAGATAGTATCATTTTACATAAAGTTGGTAAAGGAGAAACGCTTTATGGCATTGCGAATAAATACAATGTTTCGCAACAGGATATTTTAAGTGCTAATCCACAATTGGAAAAGGGATTGAAAAAAGGGATGAAGATTAGAATTCCTTTAAAGAGAACGGTTATTCTAACAGAAAAAGAAATACCTGAATTAACTACCGACTCAAATTCTATAATTACAACTTCTCTCCTACCTGCCCTTTCTTTTGATTCTGTTAGAAAAGAGTCGTACAATATTGCTATTACGCTTCCTTTTTATTTGGAAGAGAACAGAAAAAGAAAAGAAAACTGTCCTCCTTTCGGGGAGTGTTTGACTTATGCTAAAACTTTCAGGGCTTTAAATTTCTACCACGGAATGATGGTTGCTATTGATTCGATGCGTAAAGCGGGAATGAATATGAATGTTTATGTATATGACACACAAAACGATACGGCTATTGTTCGGCAGATACTTGAAAAACCAGAATTAAAAAAGATGGATATTATATTTGGTCCTTTGTATGTAAAGGAAATAAAAATGGTTACCAAGTTTGCCAAAGCCCATCATATTCAAAACATAATTCCTGTTCCTGTTTCCAATAAAGCTTTGTTTAACAATCCTTTTGTGAGTAAATTAACTGCCTCTAAATATACGCAAGTAGAATACTTAGCCAATTACATCGCAAATAAGTACCACGATGAAAATGTGATTATAGTTCGCAATAAGTACAACAAAAAAGATGAAATTCTTTTTCACTTGTTCAAAAAGAAATTTAACGAAGCTTTGCAAAAATACCCGAATCGAACTTTGGATTCTTTACATGTTGCCGCTAGTGTGGGAACATCATCAAAATTGACGTATGTTCAACAGTATATGAAAAAGGACAAGAAAAATGTTATTGTTGATTTATCTACGGATTTAGGGCATGTGAGCAATTTATTTACTAAATTGACTGCCACTATGAACTCTAATCCTTACAGCAGATACGATGTGGAACTATTTGGTATGGAAGAATGGAAAAACTTTGAAACTATTGGAGAAAAATACAAAAACAGATTTCATCTGCGAATTGTAGCACCGGGACATATTGATTTTTATACTCCAGAGTCACTGGAGTTTAGGAAAAAATATAGAGGAAATTACGGCACTGATCCCGATAAGTATGCTTATATGGGATTTGATGCTGCTTTTACGAACTTAAAAGGATTGTTTTTATTTGGAAAAAGTTTCCCTAATTATTACAATAGTTTAGAAACCAAAGGTCTTTACACAACAAGTAAATACCAAAGAGCTGATGCAAACAGTGGTTTTGAGAACAAAAATGTGGATATTATCCTTTACAACAATTATCATTTGGAAAAAGTGAATCCTTAGGTTGCAAGCATACGTTAAAATAGCTTAGCTTCTATCTTCCACAAAAAAACAAGTTCCATTAATTTAGCCACTTTTCAATATTTAAATGGTATAGACTTCGAGAGGGAGGAACGACTGAAAGTGTAGTGAATACAACTTTTCCTGTGGGGGGGGAATATTCCTTTTGGTTGTTTTATGGTGTAACAGTCTTTTCTATTTAATTATGTATGTCTGTTGTTCCCTTATAAGGGGTAGGTTTGTCTATTTTGGGTGTGGAGAGAACACTGGAAAGAGCAAC
>JALTUD010000601.1:0-1644 GCA_027047735.1 Flavobacteriales bacterium
CAAAATATTTGATGGATATTATTTTTTTAATAAAAGAGATTAATGATAACGGTGGAAATATAGATATCGTTTGGAAATATGACAAAGATGATGAAGACGTCTATGAAGCCGGAGTTGAATTTGAGGATATAAGCGGAGTAAAGTTTACTTATAAAGCGATTGATTAATTGAATGAAACAACTTTCTCGTAAAACAAAATCGGATATTATTTTTTGGAGTATTTTGTTTCTCTTTGCCGGTTATCTATTTTTGACTCCTTCCGGTCATAACACCAGAGCTTGGTTAATTTCCTTAACTCTTTCCAGTCCGGGGCTCTCGAACTCCTCTATGAACGAAGTGAAAACTCCCTGGAGATTGACTTCTACTGATGGGAGTACTGTTAATTTAGCTGAATTAAGAAATCCTGTTTTTATTAATGTTTGGGCTACTTGGTGCCCTCCTTGCAGAGCTGAGCTACCATCTATTATCAAACTCCAAGAACAGTATAAAGATAAAGTTGATTTCTTATTGGTTAGTCCTGATGAACCTTTGGAAAAATTATCGCGTTTTGCGAAAGAAAAAGAATACGATGTACTTTTCTATAATTCAAACGCAAGCCTTCCAGGTGAACTAAAGGTAAATGTTTATCCAACTACTTTTATTTTAGATACAGATAAAAAAATTGTTTTGGAGTCTTCGGGGGCTCATGATTGGAATAGTGAAGAAGTCCATAAACTCTTAGATAATTTATTGGAAGGTAAGTAAACCGAAAGTTATGTATAAAAAAATTGTACGACCTGTTTTATTCTCGTTTGATCCTGAAACGATTCATCATCTTGCTTTTCGTGTAATTAAATCAAGTTCTGCATTTTCAAAGTTGATTACGCCTCATTTTTTTCAGGTAAACAGTAAAAAACTTGAAAGAAATATAGCTGGGTTAAATTTTAAAAATCCTGTTGGTATAGCTGCCGGATTTGATAAAAATGCCGAGTTAATAAATGAGCTTGAACAATTTGGTTTTGGTTTCATAGAAATAGGAACGGTTACACCAAGACCTCAGCAGGGGAACCCTCTTCCGCGACTCTTCCGTTTGCCAGATGACCAAGCGTTAATCAATAGAATGGGATTTAATAATGAAGGGGTTGATGCCGTAGTTCAACGATTAAAAAATAGAAATACAAAGCTTAAAATCGGAGGTAATATCGGCAAGAATACAGATACGCCAAATGAAAAGGCGAAAGAAGATTATATCTATTGTTTTAATGCACTTTATGATTACGTTGATTATTTTGTTGTGAATGTTAGTTGTCCCAATGTTAAAGATTTAACGAAGTTGCAAGATGTTGGTTTTCTGGAAGATTTATTACTAACTTTAAATAAAATAAATGAAGAAAAAGGTGCTAATCGACCAATCTTTATTAAAATATCTCCGGATTTAAACTCATCACAATTGGATGATATTATCCAATTGATTTCAATAACAAACATTGCAGGGGTAATCGCAACCAATACATCAGCAGCAAGAGAAAACCTGACTTATAGTAACGATAAAATTAATCAGATAGGAAATGGAGGTTTAAGTGGTAGTCCTATTAGAGAGAAGTCCACTAAAACAATTAAATATCTTTCAGACAATTCTAACAACGCTTTTGCTATTATTGGAGT
>JALTUD010000601.1:1654-4217 GCA_027047735.1 Flavobacteriales bacterium
TTAGTACAAGTTTTTACGGGGTTTATTTATGAAGGGCCTAGAATAGTCAAGGAAATTAACCAAGCTATTTTAAGACAGTAACATTTCTTTATCCCTAATTATGTGCTGACTTGCTGTTATAATGATAGAAAGATATTGAACTCAAAATAGGAATACAACTTCTTTGTTAAAAACATTTGTGTTTCTTAAATAAATTTGCGTTTTATCTTTTTATAACGTAAATTATGAATCATTCAAATTAATATAAATGTAATATTTTTTGATAAAATTATCAAAATAGATATATTTGTTAGTGAACAATTGTTTATGTGGATTTACTATAACTAACTTTTGGGTAAGGGGAAGATTTTTATTTTATTAGTTCTACAACTAATTGCATAACCGAACATCTATTATTAAGGCTTGCACTATTATATATCATATCTAAAGTGATTACATCATTAGCATTTAAATTTGCTAATAATGTAAAAGATGCATAATTACCCCATCCACTAGACGGGTTTCCAAAATGAGGATTAGCTATACTAATACCATTTTTACGTATTTCAAAATATCGAAGATATGGGGACGAATTTCCCATAGACCACCCGGAGATTGAAATTCTGTATACCCCTGTTCTTGGAACAGTTATACTATTATTCGTAGTATTCACAACGCCACCGGATGTGACAGGTATTTTATATCCGGAAGTGAAATTTACTAAGTAGTTAGAAAAAGTAGTTTGAGCAGGGACTGAACCATTATCTAATACACCAAACCATGAAGATAAAGGGGTTTCCCATGTCGCTCTACCATTAACGTCTGATGTTAATACTTTACCTAATCCTTGTGTTCCATCTACAATTTTAACAGAACCTTGAACTTCCAGCTTTTCTGTTGGTATAGCAGTATTAATACCGATATTTCCATTATTCAATACGGTAAATAATTGCGTCCAAGTAGAATGACTTCCTTTTTCCCAAATTTGCCAAGCATCATCGTTAGGACGCACTCCATATCCAAAAACACCTGTTTGAATATTGATGTCATTTACACCGTCATATGATTCATAAATACCAAGATTAGGAGACGATGTACTTCTACTAAAATAAGCTGAACCTACTGCAGAACTTCCATCTCCTATTTGTAGTTTTGCTGTAGGTGTAAGAACCCCAATCCCTACATTACCCTGTGTGAAAATGTTATCATTAATATTAGTAGGAGGGGATGTCGTTCCAACTTTATACCAATCAGCATCGGTAAGGGAGGATAAATCAATAGTTTCATTTGTTCCATTTTGAATACCAATAGTTAGTATTGTTCCTGATAATCCAGATCCACTAATGTTTTGATTGTCAGTTCCTGCATTATCCGTTACCCACGTATAAGTTCCGCTACCGTTTGTTGAAAGCACTTGTCCGTTTGTTCCGCCTGTAGGTAGCTCGATTTCGTTAGTAGGGTCTGCGTCAGCATCGTTTATAGAGAAAGTTGTTCCAGTGCCTCCACTTATGTTTACTGTTACGTTACTTCCCGCTGTACTATTACTTAAATTTTGATTATCAGTATTGTCTAAATAAGGAGTTAAATCAATGTTGGTGGGGGTGCCGTTATTGGTTATGGTTAAGATGTTTGTAGTTGTATTCAAACTCAAATCTTGTATTTCGTTATTAGGATCGCTGTCAGCATCGTTTAGCAGTGCTGTCAAATCAACTGTTTGTGATGTTCCGTTTTGAATACCTACAGTTAAAATATTTGTGCTCGCATCAAAAGCTAAATTCTGAATATTTTGATTATCCGTTCCTGCATTGTCATTTATCCAAGTATAAGTTCCGCTTCCGTCAGTAGAAAGCACTTGTCCGTTTGTTCCTCCTGTGGGAAGTTCGATTTCGTTAGTTGGGTCAGAATCTCCATCGGTTACCGTAAGTGGGTTACCAGTGGTTCCATCTCCTGATATATTTGTTCCTGCAGTTTGTACGACTTGCGTTCCCCAGTTGTCTCCTGAACCACTACCAACCTGTACCCATTGAGTTCCATCCCAGTAAAAAAATAAGTTCATGTTTTTGTCATAAACCATCATCCCGTTGTCAGGAAGAGTCAGTGCTGTTCCCAATGTATTTCTGGCCACTGTTGTTAAGCGTGGTATTAATACTCCTTTGCTGTCCGACTGGATATCCAGCATGGCATTGTTGTTCGGAGCAGCTCCCGTATTATTGATGGCTATACCCCCATTCTGAGCCATTGCTCCTAAAGAAGTTAAAAGACCTATAGTAACGAGTGCTTTTTTCATAGTATAATGTGTTGATTAACAGTTGTTATTATGCAATAATAATAAATTTTTATTGTGTTTATCATAATAATATAACTTATTTATGTTTAGAGGGTTGCCTGATAGATTCAAATAATAGACTTGTTAAAATAACTAAAACTCACTTTTTAAACTTCATTTTTACACGCGTTAGGGATAGAAGCGGCATCCTTTTGCCCTCCCTCCTTTTGGAGGGCAAAAGATATAGCGGATAGCCCGACCCTCATTTGCAAAAACATCGTTTCGCCTGAGCGAAATGTTGTTTTGGCAAATGAGGGG
>JALTUD010000602.1 GCA_027047735.1 Flavobacteriales bacterium
TTTTACAGCCTTTTTTATTTGATAAGAACTCCATATTCGTTCTCAATGCACGAAAGGCTTCTGTAATTAAAGACTTAGGATTTTTATGAATAATTAACTGAGAGACAGGAATCTTATTTTTGTAATGGGGTATCACCCCTAATACTCCAACATTATCAGGTAAGCGACGAGTAATCTCATTTAGACCGGTAATTTCATCATGAAAAACATATCGAACAACAATAAAACCAATAAATAAAACAATTGTCGCTAAAATTGCAATTATATAAACTGCTTTTTTCTGCGGTGCTATCGGAGCCAACGGAATTTTTGCCTGTTCCAGTATTTCATTGTACGTTACCAATCCGGCAGTAGAGAGTTTATATTCCGTTTCCTTTTCCAAAAGCATCGTATAAAATTTACTATTTATTTGTAATACTCTATCCAACCTTGCTAACTCTAACTCTTTTTCAGGTAAACTATAAATCGTTTTATCTAAAGCTCTACTCTTTTCTTTTAATAGCTTTAATTTTTCTTTGGTTTGCTCCACAGAAATTTTCACCGCCTCCAGCACCAATGCCACCTGCATCTCTATTTGTTTGTTCAGAATCTCAACGTTTCTATTTTCTCCCGTAACTTTGGTCAATAACACTTCTCGCTCCTCTATTTTATCTCTTAAATTCAACACTAAATCCTGTAAAGTTTGACTAAATCCACGCCCCATAAAAAGAGGAATCAAACCAAAAATATCCGGAGAACCTTTGTATTCTTCAATCTTTTTCTGCATCTCTTGCAAAACAGTCAAATCCATTTCTTTTTTAAGAATTTCATTCTCCAAATCTTCCAAGCGACCAACATACGTTCCCGATACCTGCCCACTTCCTCTTACCTCATTATGCCTTTTATAATTATAAATCGCCTTTTCACTCTCTTTTAATCGTTTTTCTACCCTTTCTTTTTGTTCCTGAATAAATTGAACCACATTATTATAACTACTACTTTTTTTCTCTAAACTATAAGAATCGTACTCTTTGGCTAACTGTTCCACAATATCCTTCGCCAATTCTCTATTATTATGTTTAAAGGCTATTTGTACAGTTCTCGCATTATTATTCAACACATTAATACTTAAATGCGGATATAGTGAATTGACTATAGCTTCAAAATCAGTTACTACAAAATATAATTTATCCGAAGCCATACTATTATCAAAAGCTTCTTGATTTACAATGTAAAAATACCCCGTTATATAAGGAGTAGAAAACTCTTCTCCCGAAGATATAGGAGTCTCATTTATTTTATCACCGTTTTCCAGATACAAATCCACTTTATCATTTCCGACAGGCTCTACATATATTTTCTTACCTATTATATAAGAATCTATAACCGTATATCTTTTAATTTTAAAAGACGTATATTTATAATTATCATTAGCCAACACCTCCCCTTCGGTATAATACTTAACATCCAAAGGCAATTTTTTAATGGTTCGTTTAAACAACAACTTAGAACGCATCAACTCCAACTCCGAAGTAATATCATTATTTTCCATTTGATTATACATATTCAATACATTCCCGGCTTCATTGTCCTTATGTATTTGCATAACCAAAGTCGATTCGTAAATCGGTGGAGTATATCGAACGTACAAAAAAGCTAAAGCAAAACTAATTACAGCAAATGCAATCACCCAAAATTTAGACTTTTTTACAATATCAATAAAGACCTCTAAATCAAATTCATTATGATGTGTCGTTTCCTCCATTTATTGATAAGCTTTTAATCTTTCTAAAGTAAATACAATCAGCAAAGTACTTGATATCAACGACATCACAGGTGCAATATCTGCCAATACTTCTCTAGCTATATCCGGTACAGGTTCAACATAAATTATATCATTTGCCTGCACTATCATATCTGCATATTTAATCCCTTCTATCGTCGATAAATCAACCAAATAAATTTCACGTTTCCCCTCTACCTCTCGAAGTATTTTAATCCTTGAAGCCCTACCTTTTTTAGATATTCCCCCCACATATCCCAACACTTCAATCAACTTCGTTCCGTTATTCTTTAAAATCACCACTTTTGCTTCACTTCCCGTCCCCGGAAAAACAATTACTCGCTTATTCGTAACCGTTATCTGCACAAAAGGGTCTACATAAAACTCCGAATACTTTTCTTCCAACATTTTCACAGCTTCCTTCACCGTATATCCCGAAATCTTCACCTCTCCCAAAATCGGCATAGAAACCACTCCTTTGGAATCCACTACATAAGTTATATTATTCCCCCCTCCCGTATTCGTTCCTTTCGTTCCCGAGCTCAAATCAATAATCAAAAACCCATCATTAGAGTACAACCGAAACTTTAAAATATCATTAGGCGAAATAATATACTCACTTGACGGATGCTCAGGCGGTGTATCAAACACAAAGTCTCGAGGAGTTTTCAACATCACGTGCGAATTGATTGTACAACTTGTCGTCAAAATCAAACTAACAAAAAAATAAACGATTACTTTTCTCATAAAACTATTTTAATCACTAATTTGGGCGTTCCCATTACGGCATAAAAAAGCAATTTCGTTGTACTACATTGCTTTTTAACGCCGTAATGGTCGGGCTTTCACTACTCACTCTTTTTCTCTCGAACAGCGAGAGAGAAAAAGGAGTTCAAACACGCCGTTCTATCCCTAACGCAGTCGAGATAAATATAAAGAACTTATTTCTTTAAACAATTAACTAAACAAATTCATATACAATATACTTATACCATTTTATCATTAAAATGGTATTAAACACGCAAAAACTTCTTAACGAAACACCTTTTAAACAGACAAATGTACTATTTTTATCCATTATTTAAACACTCAAAAAACATTAATACATTCACACTTAACAAAATCATAACAAAAAAAAATCCCGAAGCAGAAAAATCTACCACGGGATTACCTTTTAAAATTTAAATACCTTAAATCTACTTACTTTGCAGGCAACACTTTAGAAGCCACCTCTCCAAACCCTATGCGTACACCATTTTTCTCTGCATATCCACGCATAATTACCGTATCGTTATCCAAAATGAACTTACGCTCTGTTCCGTCTTTCATTTTTACAGATTTTGTTCCTTTCCAAGATATTTCCAACATAGAACCATACTCATGTTCTTCTGGTCCCGATATGGTTCCGGAAGCCATCATATCTCCACAATTGATATTACAACCATTCACCGTATGGTGAGCCAACTGCTGATTCATATTCCAGTACATATATTGGTAGTTACTATTGGAAACAACCGTTTCTTCTGTTCCTTCCGGCTGAATAGCAACCTCCAAATTGATATTAATATGCTTATCTCCTTTATATTCTAAATAAGGTAAAACTTTCGGTTCTTGAACCGGTCCCGGAACTCTAAAAGGCTCTAAAGCGTCTAATGTTACAATCCAAGGACTCATAGATGACGCAAAATTTTTCCCTAGAAAAGGACCTAGCGGAACATACTCCCACCCTTGAATATCTCTGGCACTCCAATCATTAAACAAACACATTCCAAAAATATAATCGTCCGCTTCTTCTGTCGCTATACTTTCTCCCAAAGGCTTTCCTTGAAAGGTTACAAACGCCATTTCCAATTCAAAATCCAATAAATTAGTAGGACCAAAAACAGGTGGCTGCTCTAGATTAGGTCTTTTTTGTCCTTTAGGTCTGTAAATCGGCTCTCCGGAAATTATGATTGATGATGAACGACCATGATAACCTACTGGTATGTGTTTCCAATTCGGTAACAATGCATTATTAGGATCACGAAATAAACACCCCACATTATAAGCGTGTTGTTCACTGGAATAAAAATCTGTGTAATCACCGACATACAAAGGAAGATGCATTTTAGCATCATCTTGTCGCACTAAAACTTGCCTGACTTCTTCTTTGTTTTTTTGTAATTCATCATTCTCTACGGATAACAATTCAGAAATTCTATCTCTTAATTTTCGCATCGACAACTTCCCTTTCAACATCATCGGATTAAGGACTGCCGCATCAAAATCCGCTAATTCAAAGGGTATATCTTCAAGATAACCTAATTCAAATAAATTTTTTAAATCGAGTATATACTCTCCGATTGCAACTCCTACTCTAGGTGTATCTCCTTCAACAGAAAAAACACCAAAAGGTAAATTTTGTATTGGAAAATCACTATTCATTGCGACTTCTACCC
>JALTUD010000603.1 GCA_027047735.1 Flavobacteriales bacterium
CTTATCTTTGAACGTATTAGAGAGGAATTACGTGATGGAAAAGGAATGAAAATAGCCATAGCAGAAGGATATAAAAATGCCTATTCAGCTATTTTGGATGCGAATATCACTTCATTGTTAACGGCTATCGTATTATTGTATTTTGGTACAGGACCAATAGAAGGATTTGCAATGACCTTAATTGTAGGTATTTTTACTTCATTGTATTCATCAATTATATTAACTCGTTTGATTTTCTCTTACCTTTTAGACAAGAACAAAGAGATTACATTCTCAAGACCGGCAACAGCAACATTATTTGTGGATACCGATTATGATTTCGTAGGACGTAGAAAAAAATTCTATTTAGTTTCTATCGTTGCTGTTTTGATTAGTTTAGTTTCTTTAGTAACAATAGGATTAGATAAAGGAGTTGAATTTACGGGAGGTAGAGTTTACCGAATAGAGTTTAACGGTGAAGCACCTGCAAAAGATGCAATAGCCGAAGCGGTTAAAGAAGTATCGGTTGAAGACGGGAAACAAATAAAACCTGAAATTAAAACGGTAAATAATGAATTTACTTTAGACATAACCACTAAGTATTTATACACCGATATTAGTAAAGATGCTACACAAAAAGTTGATTCTGTAATGACCTTAGCTCTTGAAAATGCAGGTTATCAACCAAAAGATAAAGCAGAAGCTGGTGTAAAAAACACTTTCTTAATTGTAGAGCAACGTTCGGTGAACCCGCAAATATCAAATGAGTTGATATTGGGGTCTTTCTTCGCTGTGCTCTTCTCGCTAATTGTTATTTTCGCGTACATTGCAGCACGATTTAGAAACGTAACCTTTGGTATGGGAGCATTAATAGCTATGTTCCATGATGTTATTATTGTATTGGGATTATTCTCATTGCTATATAACATTATGCCGTTCTCGATGCAAATCGACCAAGCTTTTATCGCAGCCATCCTAACCGTAGTCGGTTACTCAATAAATGATACCGTGGTTGTATTCGATAGAATTAGAGAGTACTTGGTATTACACAAACGACACGAGGAAAAAGAAGT
>JALTUD010000604.1 GCA_027047735.1 Flavobacteriales bacterium
GCGGCATCCTTTTGGTTTGTTTGCTTTATGCAAACCAAAAGATATAGCGGATAGCCCGACCCTTTTTTGCAAAAGACACGTTTAGCGAAGCGATATGTGTCTTTTGCAAAAAAGGGGAACGCCCAAGCAATAAAAGATAAACCGATTGAATAAATATTAGAACAAAAAACATTAATTTAGCAACTTCAATTTGTATAAACAATAATAACTACAGAATAATGACTATAAAAAAGGTGATAGCAGTATCATTAATTTCAGGGATAACTGCTTTTAGTTACGGACAAAAATTAGAAACAACTAATGCTGCGATGGCTTATAAACCATTGAAAAGCAATCCGATGTGGATGATGATGGACAAAGACGGTTCTATGAAAAAAGAATTGTATGATGCCAAAACGGAAATAGATAAAGCCTATGACAAATACAAAGCTTCAAACACGTTAAAACCCAAAGATGAAGCAAAATTGTTCTTTTACAGAGGAATGATTTATTTGGATTATATGATGTCGGCAGATTCTACCATGTTGCCTGAATTAGAAAAAAACGAAGAAGTTTATAACGAAGCGGCGTTTGGCTCTTTAAAGAAATGTAAGGAGTTAGATACTCGTGGAATGTATTCGGGTGAAATTGAAGCCAAAATGCAAACATTAAGAGGGTTGTCTTTACAAGGCGGTGTAGCTTTATTTCAAAATAAAGACTATAAAAATGCCTTAGCTTCTTTCGAGGCGGCTGCCGAATTCTTTGATGTGATAGGAAAAACCGATTCATTGGCTCTATACAATGCGGCGTTGGCAGCCGATAATTTGGGAGATGCCGAAAAAGCGTACGAATACTACAAAAAATGTGCGGATATTGGATATAAAACAGAATCGACTTATCAAGGAGCAATAAAAAGTTTGAACAAGAAAAACGGAGGTCCTTCTGACGAGGTGTTAGCCTTAATCGAGGAAGGGAAAAAGAAAAACCCGGGAAGTATGGCGTTAATCATCGAGGAGTTTAATTATTATATTGGAAAAGGAGACGCAGAAAAAGCACAAGCAAGTCTTTCAAAAGCGATAGAAAAAGATCCGAATAACCCTGTTTTTCACTTTAATATAGGAGCTACGTTTGATGGATTAGCTACTGAAAAACATAAAGAAGGAAAACACGACGAAGCAGAATTGTATGCAAAGAAAGCTATAGCAGCATATAAAAAAGCTATTGAATTAAAACCTGATTTTGTGGATGCTTACTACAATTTAGGTGTGTTTTATAACAACGAATCTTTTGAGTTAAATTCATTGATTAATGAAATAAAAGACGAGGCTCTTTACGCAAAAGAAAAAGCAAGAGCAAAAGAGTACTTGAACGATGCGATACCTTACCTTGAAAAAGTTCACGAGTTAGAACCTAAAGATGTCAATTCGCTAAAATTATTAAAAAGTATATACTTTAACTTAGAAAAAGATGCGGATTACGAAAGGGTAAGCAATGCTTTAAAAGAGTTAGGACAATAAGATTCATCTAATTTGGGCGTTCCCCCAAACAAAAAAGAGCATTCCCTTCTCAGGGAACGCTCTTTTTTTGTTTGGGGTCGGGCTATCACTACTCACTCTTTTGTGTTGCATAAGTGCAACAACACAAAAGGAGTTCAAACATGCCGTTCTATCCCTAACGCGAGTGGAATGAGTGCACAGAAAGTGAGTTTTAGTTTCTTTAGATGATGAAAAAATTCTTTGCATAGCCGAGCTATGGAAATAATTTTTTGAAGAAATATAAAGGAAATAAAAACACTTTATAGTGCTCATTATACTCGCGTTAGGGATACAATCCCTAACGCAGAATATTGAAGTAGAATGAAGTGTCTATTCACTTTTTAAGAAATATTGCAACGGTCTTAAATTCATCAATAATTTGAGGTAAAGGAACAAATTCAAAACAAAAAACCGTTATAGGTATTTCCTATAACGGTTTGTGGAGTTAAGAATCGTAAAATAGTTCTATTGCTTGATGATTTGTAGCGTTTCAAAGTTGCCTGTATCGGTATTACTTACTCGTAATGAATATATTCCACTAGCTAATTGAGAAACGTCTATTTTTGTGCTGGATGTTCCTTTCTGAGCTATAAAAAGAGTTTCGCTAAAAACAATTACCCCTTCTAATGAGTAAAGGGTTAACGTAATGTTTTCTTCTGTACCTTTGTTTTCTAAGTTGACCACTACAAAATCGGTCGAAGGATTAGGATAGAGCGAGTAATTTAAAACAAACTCTTCCTCTACGATTGTATTATCTGCAG
The DNA here is from genome assembly GCA_027047735.1 of Flavobacteriales bacterium. Lineage (GTDB taxonomy): Bacteria > Bacteroidota > Bacteroidia > Flavobacteriales_D > Parvicellaceae > S010-51. The sequence goes on from JALTUD010000604.1 coordinate 2,276, forward strand.
GTGTATCGCTTTGCTGATAGCCTTGATTAAGAGATATTGTACCCGAATTAATTAAGCCGACAACAGTTTCCCCTATTGTGGATGACAATTCCACAGATGTTCCTGATTGCATGCCTCCGGTTGTTGCTATTACCTGTCTTTCTATTGTTTGAGCGTTTATGGTAATTGATACAATTGCCAATAAACTTGTGATTATATTTTTCATAGAAAAGTATTATATTATTGTTTGTACACAGCAAAACTGAAAGAAGCATTGACGAATTGAGCTGCCAAATCTTTCATTTCTACAATAATTGAACCGGCTGAAGAAGCGTAATAAGAAAATACAGCTCCATATTGAATAGAAATCAATACTGTATAGTCAGATAAGTTAAATGATTCTCCGGTGATATGAATTTTATATTCACCTGTTCCTGTTTTATTAACCGTAAAGTTTCCTGTTCCCGAACCTATTCCACCGGTGCTGTAAACCATACCGTAAGCAATAGGAATAAGGTTAGCACTTCCTGTGTTAGTACGATTGATTTCCGTTCCAACGGTTATATTTTTTTTAGCATATACGCTACCATCCAAATTGACTTTAAACATTGTTCCTGCACCGGTCATATTACATTCTATAAATTGTGCACCGGTTGAAGAGGAAGCCCCGACTTCCATATTTAAAACATCCGAGTAATTATTTAATGTGTCAACTCTAAAATCAGCTAGTTCTTGACCTACTATAATCTTAGATTTTCTGACAGTTAATACCATTGCATCTTTAATTGAGTCACCGATGATAACCGGTTTTTCATTAGCAAAGTAATCTCCGTTTGATTGTCGTGTTTTCCATATTGGATTTTCTAAACTTTTTGCTACGGTAGCAGTATCAGATGTATGGGCAATATTTGCTGTGTCAGCAGTTGTAGCTGTATTTGCATGTAACGCATAAGGTACGCTTAATAGTTGTGTAGTACCTAAATCATTTCCATCTACATTTACGTTTAGGAAATAATTATCTGTTCCCCAATTTATAGCATCAAATGTTTGGGTGATAGGTGTACCTTGTCCAATAATGGCTACAAATCCTCCGTAATTGTTTGTGGTTAAACTTTGTGTTTCTGCGTAAACAGTTGTTCCGGAAGTTGTACCTTGTTTAATGGTGAAAATTACGGTAACATTTTGATTGGTCATTAAGTCTCCGTTTGCATCTCTTACTATGGCTTGGTAGTTCATTCCTTGAGGTGCTTGAGCATACGTTATACTACTAACAGCGAGTAGTAATAATGCGAAAATTGATTGTAATGTTGTTTTCATACTATTTATTTTTTGTTATTTGTGTTCATTAATTGTAATAGTTCGTAACTCTGTTTTAATTCTTGTTCGCTCATGTTTTTAGCATCGGGGTCATTCTCTAAAACCATTTTTTTATATTCTTCATAAGACATTTTTTGCATTTCTTTCAAATCGTATTTTGAGTCTTCTTGATGTGAATTGGCAGGTTGTGATGTTTCTTCATTGTCCATGTAACCATTCATTGACACGATAGGATATTCGGGAAGTACAAAACATTGATTGGGAACTGCTATGTTAAAATTGGCTTTTGTGGCTAATTTGGTGGTTGTTACTCCAAACATGGTTGCCTCTTCTTTTAGAGGAACACCATTGTATATCCATATTTTTGTTCCTAAAGCTTTCCATATTTCGCAGGGATAACCCAATACTTTTTCTTCGCCTATTTTTTCTCCTCCCATAGCTTTTAGCATTTCTTTTCCTGTTTGATTGGCATTTCCGTTGTTAAACATTTTTACGGATTCCATTGCTACATCTTTCTGTGTGTAGATTTTTTGGGCTTCAAAATCTACGCTGTAAGATGTACCGTTATCCAACTTGTCCATTGTATGTTGTTGTTTTACTTCTTTGTTCT
>JALTUD010000605.1 GCA_027047735.1 Flavobacteriales bacterium
CTAAATTCAGCCCAAATACACCGAATGAATACAAAGCAATTGGTTTATTTGAAGAAACCAATGAATCTGTTACAGGAACATTTATTACAGAAACCGGCGATTATCGTTTTTTGGAGGGAGGAATTCATAACGACTCTATGATTTTATCGTGTTTTGATGGTTCGCACGCCTTATTATTTAAGGCAAAGATAAAAGAAGACTCTATGAAAGGTGTGTTCTTTTCCGGCATCCATTACCATGAGCCATGGAGGGCTTTCAGAAACGAATCGTTTGAACTTTCTAACCCGGATTCTATTACCCGTGCAAAAATAGGCGTTGATTTAGAGTTTACCCTACCTACAATTAATGGAGATTCATTGCACTATCCTAATGCAGACTATTCGGATAAGGTGGTTATTATCCAAGTAATGGGTTCTTGGTGTCCGAATTGTATGGACGAAACGTCTTTGTTTACGGAATTTTACAAGGCTTATCATGATAAAGGATTGGAAGTGATAGCTATAGCTTTTGAAAAACCTGAAAAATTTGAGGATAAGGTAGAACGTGTAAAAGAATTGAAAGAGCATTTTGGAGCGGAATACGATTTTGTTATCGGAGGAAATGCCAGTAAGTTGGAAGCGGAAAAAGTTTTACCGGCTTTAGATACTATTGTTTCTTTTCCAACGGCTATATTTATAGATAAAAACGGTGCTATTAGAAAAATACACACCGGATTTTACGGGCCGGGCACGGGAACTTATTATGTAAAATACGTTGCTTCAACGAAACGATTTATCGAAAAATTATTGAGTGAATAATTTATACCATCTGAATATTGAAAAGAGACTTTTCTTATAAAGTGTTTTTTTCGTCCCTTGCACCTCTTTGAGAAAATCTCTATACGGGGTATGCAAAGTTTTTTTATCATCTAAGAAAACTAAAATTCACTTTCTTTTCGCCAATTTCACTCGCGTTAGGGATTGGTATCCCTAACATGAAATGAAAGTAAGCACATAAAGCGGTTTTGTCGCCCTCATACTTCTTCATATTTTATTTCCATAGCTGGTGC
>JALTUD010000606.1 GCA_027047735.1 Flavobacteriales bacterium
ATATGAAGAAGTATGAGGGCGACAAAACCACTTTATGTACTTACTTTCATTTCGTGTTAGGGATACAATCCCTAACGCGAGTGAAATTGGCGGAGAGAAAGTGATTTTTTTGTTTCTTAGTCGATGAAAAATTCTTTTGCATACCTCTGGAAAATAATTTTGAAGAAGGATAAAGAATAAAAAAAACGCTTTATAAGGCTTGTTTTAATGTTTAAGTGGTATTAACTACAAATCGAGTATTTATTGTGATAATGCTAACAATTCTGATTAACTGTTAACTGATTGCTTTTTTATAGTTAACTGTTTTTTTATCTTATCTGCGACACGAAACGAGTTGGCGTAAATAGTGAAAGTAAAGGGAACACTTCCTCCTGTCGGCATAAAACTACCATCCGTAATGTATAAGTTCTCAATTTCATGCGAACGACAATTTTTATCCAAAACAGATGTTTTTGGATTTGTTCCAAAACGACAACCGCCTGCCTGTAAATTGGCAGGTGGAAATCCTGTGATATTTGTTTGTACGTCACGCATTCCCATAGATTTAAAAACAGGCTCAATTTGATTAGCGATATAAGTTCCAATTTTTAAGTCCCTATTATGATAACCTAATCTAACTTTAGCCACAGCATCTCCCCACTTATCTTTAGCTTTGGAATCTAAGCTAACAAAGCAATTATCATTAGGTGTCCAATCAATGAAAATTTCAAATTTTAATTTTTTTCGCTGTATAAAATAGGTTGCTAATTTTTTCTTTAGCTCCCGACCATAGACTAATTCGCCTTTTGAATTATATTTTTGGTTGAATGCTTTGGTTATACCGTTAGCGTGTTCAAAAATAAAATCAACAGTTCCTCCTTTGGTTTTTTTACCAAACTTTTCATCGTCTATTTCATACCATTGTTGAGTTGCTCGGTTGACCCACAAACCTTCTTTTTTTAGATTCAAAAAATCTTCTCGGGATAAATCTTGTTCATAAAATGTCCCACTCCCAATTCCTCCACCCGAGAAAATGAGATTTTTTCCAACTTGCCCCGAGTTATTTGAAAGACCGCTCGGAAAATTAGAATTTTTGCTCATTAATAATAATCGCGAAGTTTCGATTGCTTGTGCAGCAACTACAACTATCTCTGCTTTGATAAAGTGCTTATTACCGTTTATATCATAATAATGTACTTTGTCAATTTTATAATTTTTTTCTTCGAGGTAATATACTTTTGATAAGGGTAATATTGTGCAATTTCCTGTTTTTACAGCCTCATCTAACAATGCGACTCTAGAACTGCCTTTAGCATCTGAATTACAACCGTAATTACCACAATAATTAGAGTAAAAACAGGACTTTCTAGAATCTTTAGATTCGGATAGAATTCCTCTTGGTGTTGGAAAAACTTCTACTCCTTCTTTTTTACATACCTTATCTATCCATTGAGCAACAATATTTTCTTTAAGTGGTGGAAACGGAAAGTCAGGTGTACTTCTAGGCTCTAAATTACGGTGTTTTACGACCTTGCCGGATACTCCTATTATTCGTTCTACTTTTTCATAATAAGGTTCTAAATCTTCGTAAGATATAGCCCAATCTTCAATGTTAGCACCTTCAACTTCTCCATATTCCGATTTCAATCGGAAATCTTTAGGTTTCATCCTATGAAAATATGCACTCATTAAATTAGAAGAACCGCCTACCATGTTTCCATTCCAAAAGTCATAGCCCGTAACATGAGTAGATTTAGATTTCCAACCGTCTCCTTTTTTTTGCTCTAGTATATGATATTCATCTTTTGTATTAGGTGTATAAACACTTCGGCGAGTTGCCGTTATTTCATCTTTGGTGAAATCTTGAGTTTTAAACCAAGCTCCTTTTTCTAAGATAACAACCTTAAAACCGGCTTTGGATAACTCATATGCAACAGGACCGGCTCCGGCTCCGCTTCCCACTATACAAACATCATATTTTTCAAGCATTAAAAAATAATTTATTTTCTAGTTTGAACATCCGCTACTGCTACCGTTATCATATTTAATATCTCTCTGACAGAAGATCCTAGTTGTAGTACGTGTACAGGTTTTTTCATTCCCATAAGAATAGGACCTATAGCTTCTGCATCAGCCATTTCTTGCATCAGTTTATAAGCAATATTTCCTGAGGAAAGATTGGGAAATATAAAAGTATTTACTGAACGGTTGGATAGAGTAGAGAAGGAGAAGAAATCAGACAGCAACTCTTTGTTAAGAGCAAAGTTCGCTTGAACTTCTCCATCAACAATCAATTTAGGATGCTTTTCATGTAGAGCCTTGGTCACATTTCTCATTTTTATTGGGTCGTCTCCTTCGGATGAACCAAAATTTGAATAAGATAACATAGCAATTCTTGGCTGAACTCTAAAACGACGAACAATTTTAGCTGTTAACAGGGTGATGTCTTCCAATTCTTTTTCTGTAGGATTTGGGTTTACTGTTGTGTCAGCAAAAAAGAATGGTCCTTTTTTTGTCATTAAAATATACATTCCTGCTATTTTATTTACGCCATCATCTACGCCTATAACTTGCAAAGCCGGTCTAATGGTATCTCTATAATTTCTAGTCAAGCCGGATATAAAAGCATCGGCTTCTCCATTTTCTACTAAAGCAGAGCCGAAGTAATTTCTTTCCTTCATTGCCTTTACACATTCAAAATAAGTCATTCCTCTGCGTTGCCGTTTCTCAAAAAGAACTTCTGCAAAACGTTTTCTTCTTTCTTCTTCGCTATCTTCTCTAGGATCAATGATTTCGCAAGAGCTTAAATCCAAATTATACTCTTCGATAAGCTGATTTATGCGACTTCTCTTTCCTAATAAAATTGGATGAGCAATCCCTTCATCTCGAGCTATTTGAGCTGCTTTTAGAATTTTATAATGATCGGCTTCAGCAAAAACTACACGTTTGGGATTTCTTTTTGCTTTTTCGGTTATATTTTTGATTAATTTATTGTCTAATCCTAATCGAATTTTGAGTGCGTCTTTATAGCTTTCTATATCCTCAATAGGAGCTTGAGCTATACCGGAATCCATAGCGGCTTGAGCCACAGCAGGTGCTACTCGGTAAATCAATCTTGGGTCAACTGGCATAGGTATAATATGCTCTCGATCGAAGGACATGTTTTTTTCATCGTATGCTTCATTAACTTCTTCCGGGATAGGTTCTTTTGCTAAGTCGGCAATAGCTTTAACTGCAGCTAATTTCATTTCTTCGTTAATTCCTGTTGCACGGACATCTAGTGCTCCTCGGAATATGTAGGGAAATCCAAGTACATTGTTGACTTGATTGGGGTTATCAGAACGTCCTGTTGCCATGATAATATCTTTACGAACACTAACAGCTTCATCATAAGAAATTTCCGGTGTTGGATTTGCTAATGCAAAAACAATTGGATTTGGAGGCATACTAGCTATCATTTCTTTTGAGACGATACCACCTTTAGATAAGCCTAAAAAAACATCGGCTTTTTTCATGGCCTCTTCTAGTGTTTTAACTTTAGTTTTTACAGCAAATTGTTGTTTTTGTTTGTCTAAGTTTTTTCTATCGGTTGTTATAGCTCCTTTAGAATCAAACATGATTAGATTTTGTGGTTTAACACCTAAAGCAATGTATAATTTAGCACAAGAAACCGCTGCTGCTCCGGCACCGCTGACTACAACTTTAATTTTGTTGATTTTTTTTCCTGTTAATTCCAGTGCATTTAATAAGGCAGCAGAAGATATAATAGCCGTTCCGTGCTGATCGTCGTGCATGATAGGAATATTTAATTCCTTTTTTAATCGTTCTTCAATTTCGAAGGCTTCCGGTGCTTTGATGTCTTCTAAATTTATGCCTCCAAAGGTTGGAGCTATTGCTTTTACTGTTTCTACAAAACGGTCGATATCAGTTGCGTCAACTTCTATATCAAAAACATCTATGTCGGCATAAATTTTAAACAATAATCCTTTTCCTTCCATTACGGGTTTAGATGCCTCCGGCCCTATGTTTCCTAATCCTAATACAGCTGTACCATTGGTAATTACTGCGACTAAATTTCCTTTAGCCGTGTATTCATATACTTTACTTTTATCTTTTGCTATCTCCAAGCAAGGTTCTGCGACTCCCGGTGAATAAGCTAAGGATAAATCTCGTTGTGTACT
>JALTUD010000607.1 GCA_027047735.1 Flavobacteriales bacterium
GTAATTCAAGCCATCCAATTCCCAAAAGAAAATATTACGGAATTAATCAACAAAGAGACCTATGCTGAAATAGAAGAACTGTTACCTCATTAAAATAATTTGGGCGTTCCCCTCACAGCAAAAAAAGTCGTTCCTTTAAGGGAACGACTTTTTTTGCTGTGAGGGTCGGGCTATCCACTATATCTTTTGGTTTGCATAAAGCAAACAAACCAAAAGGATGCCGTTTCTATCCCTAACGCGTATGAATTTTGTTGTAACTAGTTACTACAAAATTTTACAACGACATTATTGAGAAAAAGAAAGATTCAAAAATTCTTAAAGTTTATTGTTTTGAGCTTTCATCGTCTAAAGAAACTAAAACTCGCTTTCTTAGTCCTCATTCCGCCCGCGTTAGGGATAGAACGGTATGTCTGAACTCCTTTTGTGTTGTTGCACTTATGCAACACAAAAGAGTGAGTAGTGATAGCCCGACCCCAATTTACCTAACAAACGTTTCGCGAGAGCGATATGTTTGTTAGGTAAATTGGGGGAACGCCCAAAAGATACACTGCTCCATTTAAATAGTAAATAAACTTATAAAACGATTTTACTTACCCTTCTCTTCTTCATCCTCTACTTCTTCAAAATCCACATATTCATCTTCATCTATTTCTTCTTTATTGTTTACTTGAAAAGGATTATTAGATGAAAAATTATTGAATTTACTAAAAGGATTTTCTTTTCTTTTTCGTTCTGTTAGCGGTTTACCCGTAACTAAATGTACCACCACCTCAACCAATCTTCCTGTTGCTGTTAATCCCCTTGAAATCATACTCAACAAAAAGAAAAAACCTACAATACTTAAAATAAAATGAATAATGAAAGTATGATAGAAATCTAGTATATTAACATACAAACCATTCATAAAATTATTATCCACTAACACCGGGTAAGAAAAAGAAACGATATACAAGATAATGGCAATACCTACGATATGTGGTTCATAGGTCAACGCACCTCCTAAACGAATTTCCTTATTGTTTGCCACAACTTCTACACTCATAATGGCTCTATCCGTTTTTCCTGCCAAATACAGAAACAAGACAACGCCACCCAGAACAATATAAAAAGGAGCCTGTTCACTGAGAATTAAATGTTTTTCTATAAAGATTTTCGTATGAATAGCAGTCAATCCCGCCAACAAATAATAATGAACGGTTTTAAATAAATAACTACTAAAGCTATTGGAACTAAACGCTCCTGTTAATAATTTAGGAAGACCTGCGACAAAAAACCAAATAATCGCTAATACAATATAAACAATCCCCAACTCAAAGATATAACTCAATATTTCCATATATCACAAATATAAGAAAAGCCAATCGAGTATTGTTATTTTGAGTTAAATCTTTTTTATCCACCCTTTATATCCGGCATCTTTTATTTCTTTTAAAGCAGTCTTAGCCTCAGAACGCGACATATAATTACCTATACTCACCGGATACAAACTACCGGACCTGGCTAACACACGAGCATTAGAATACCCTTTCTCTTTAAGTGTTTGTACCAAATTTGACGCATTTTCTTCTTTTGAAAACGAACCGACAACAATGTTATACCTCCCGTTTGTCGTAACTTTCGGCTCTTCAATTTCTTGCTCCGGTTCTTCTTCTGTACTCGCCTCTTCTTCTTCCGGACTTTCGTCCACTACCTCATCTTTACTTTCATTTGTTGTTTCTTCATTGGCAACATCTTCTTCTACAACGTTTTCTATATGCTCCTCTACATGTTCCTTCTCTTCTGCACTTTCTTGTTCTCCGGTATATTGCTCCTTTTCATTAACTACATCATGATGTGAAGAATTATTTGTTTTATAAACCTCCTGTTCCGCTTTATGTTCTGCTAATTCTTTGTCAGTACCACTAAACAGACCTTTTATGCTATCCAATTTTAAATACCCCAAAATAGATATTCCAAATAGCAAAAAGAGTATCGCTACATATAGGATTATTTTATTTCGTTTTCTCTTTTTGGCTTCTTGCTCTATAACAATTGCTCCTTCCATCAATTCTTTTTCAATTTTAGGGTCAATGGTCTCTTTTTTAGGAGCTTTATCAACTTCTTTTTTCTCTTTAGACGATTCAGTGGTTTTAGCTGTAACTTTAGAAGTTACAGCTTTTTTAGGGGCATCAAGTTTCTTTTCAACCGTAGTTTTTTCGTCTTTTTTCTCAACTTCTTTTTGGGTTTCTGTTTTCGTTATTTTAACCTCTTTTTGCTCTATTTCTTTTTTGGTTTCTTTTTTGGTTTCTTTTTTATCATCTTTGGCAACGCTTGTTGAAGAAAGCGAAGGAACAACCTCTTTAGTTTTCTTCTCAGCAGGTTGAGTTAACGATTGTTTGACCAATTCGATTGTTTTTAGTACGCTTTCTCTCTTTTCCACAACCGTAAAATTAGCCAGTTCATCAAGATTTTTTATCTTTTTAATTTTTTCAATAGCAACATCTATCACCAAATTAGAAGAGGTATTTATTTTAGGATTTACTTCTTTCTTAGGAGTTTCTGTTTTATCAGTCTCTTTGATAATTTTTGTTTTCGGGTTTTCTTCCTTTTCTTTCTTTACCGGTGCTATTTTTATTTCAGAAGACTCCTTAGTTGCCGTTTTTTGAGAGGGGGTATTTTCTTTTTTTACTCTCTCTGCATTACTAACTTTAGCAATAACAACTTTTTCTCCTTTTTTTGTCAGCACTCCTATCTTTCCTAAACTATAATCTTTATTCGCATTCAAATGTTCTTTAATATCACGAATAAAATCAGAGACCAAAATTGTAGCCTGTTCTTCATCTACTTGCTTATTTTTGGCAACGGCTTTTATTAACTTTCCATCATTATACTTTAAAAACTCATTAAATTGATACACCTCCCCCAACTTTATAATAGCCCCGAAATGAGGTAAAATAACAGTGCTCGCATCATCTAATATTTGAAGTAATATAGCTTCCATTCTCTCTAATTTGATATTGACTAACAATGATATTGAAAATTACCGAAATTAAAAAGAAAACCCAAACTAAATTGATAGTTTGGGTTTAATTCTAATTGTATCCTCAATATCTTATTCCTTAAATCCGCAAGTATATCAAATTAGTCAAGCTAATTTAATACTTTATTATATATCTAACTGATATATTATTTGGTCTAGATTCAGATTCTGCAGGAGTAAATGCAGGAAAACTACCTCCAGCACTTACATAATCATCAGTAGACATTAACCCTCCTGGAATATTATTCTGTGTTCCTGTACCTGTGGAGTTATATCCCCATGCAAAAGTATTAATATTTGGCAGTCCAGCTTGCGATGTTTGTATAGTACCTATATTATCTCCTATAGTTCCATTTCCGCTATTGGTTCTACTCCCTGCATCAGGATCATTTCCTGCTCCATTATCAAACCCTCTCAAAAATCTACCTCTATAATCTGGTAAATTAAAAGTTGTTGAACCATCACCAATTCCATAACGAGTACCGATAACAGCAAATAAATCAGCATAAGTTATTCTAGAAACAGCACTACCATCGCAAGGTAAAAAACCTAATGGAACAGTTCCTGTTCCCGCATATGCTTCAACAACTCCGGGAGGCGTACCTCTATAATCCCATTTAGCCCTACCATTCACATCAGAAGTCAATACTTTACCAGCACCTTGTGTCCCATCCACTATTTTAACAGAACCTTGTACTTCTAACTTTTCTGTTGGACTAACAGTATTGATACCAATATTCCCATTTGAACCAACAAACATTCTAGCTTTTGAGTTGTCATCAGGTTCTGTGTTTGACATATTTGTATGAAAAATAATTGAGTTTGGAGATTCTAAACGTAAATTAAACCCAGTATTACCCACCCCTATAGATTCATAATGATATGCATAATCTATAATTCTATTTCCTGAATTATCAACGGCATCAGCACCAATAGTTACTCCATTTAATTTTGCTCCAACATTATCCTGAAGTTGATAAACTGGAGCAAGAATTCCTATCCCCACTTTACCTTGCGTAAAGATATCATCATTAATAGTTGTTGGTGCGGCTGTTGTCCCGACTTTATACCAATCAGCATCGGTAAGTGATGCTAAATCTACGGTTTCGTTTGTTCCGTTTTGTATGCCAATGGTTA
>JALTUD010000608.1 GCA_027047735.1 Flavobacteriales bacterium
TTTCTGAAAACAATCTTTTATACAATAATGGAATTGATTACGCTAACACGAGTTCATCGACCGATATTTATGATAATCCTTTATTTGCTTCATCACATAGCACTATAAACCAATGGCACCATATTGTAGCTACTTATAGTAACACAACAGAGCAAATGAAGGTATTCATTGACGGTGTTGAAAATATCAGTAGAACATTGAATGGTTTTGGCAATCTGGCTACAAATACTGACAACTTGTTGGTTGGAATCGAGGGTAGTGATGGTTTTTCCGGGAATATAGACGAATTAGCAATTTGGAATAAAGCACTTACAGCTACTGAAATAGGTAATTTATACAACAACGGTACTCCTAGTACAATAAGCGGAACATTTTCTTCAAACCTACAAGCTTATTATCATTTTGATAATACATGGAACGATGCCAGCGGTAACGCTTTTAATGCTTTAGCAAATACTGCTAGTTTTACAACCAACGCAATATTGGGGTCGCATGCCGGATTATTTAACGGTACAACAGGCGTTCAATATCCAACAAACCTTTCGACAGCGAATGGTATTACTATTTCTTTGTGGGCTTACAGAACCGATTTAACAAACGATTATCAACCACTTGTAAATAAAGGAACGTCTTCCTCTGGAAATGCTTTTAACCTTTATTTTTCGGAAGAAAGTGTTGAATTTGACTTAGGAAACGGAACGTATATTGCTACTTTAGAAGCTAACATACTAAACCCATGGGATATCGACTATCATATCAAATCTCAATACGGACATTGGAACGGAAGTTCATGGGAAAATGATACAGAATCTAGTCCTTGTTTGGATGCCGGATATATTGCTTCTGATTATTCTAATGAACCCACCCCAAACGGAGACAGGGTAAATATAGGCGTTTATGGAAATACGTTAAAAGCTTCAAAAAGTAACCCGACATCATCTGGTATTTTTCAATCTATAAAAGACACTTCATATATTATCTATCCTAACCCTACTTCGTCAATAGTTTTTGTTGATAATCGTCTAAATGGATATAAGTA
>JALTUD010000609.1 GCA_027047735.1 Flavobacteriales bacterium
CAACAATGGGATGTTTACCCACAAGATGATTTTACACATTTAGGAAGCCATACTAATATAGGTTGTTTTACCCCTTTAACAGCAGTACCAACGATTAATGATGATACGATTTGTGTACAAGAAAGCATTCAGTTTTCTCACACAAGTACCGGAGGAGCAACGCCATATACTTATGCTTGGGATTTTGGTGATGGAAATACATCAACCTCTGCAAGCGGCTCTTACACTTACGGAACAGCAGGAACATTCTCTATCTCTTTAACAGTTACCGATGCAAGTGGAAACATTGATGACTCTACAATTGTATTGGTAGTAGCGGATAAACCCAATGCAGATTTCACATATTCCGGTGGAATGACCGTATCATTTACCGATGCTTCTACCGTGTCAACAGGAACTATTGTATCATGGGATTGGAGTTTTGGTGATGCTTCAACGAATGCAACAACCCAAAATCCTACACATACCTATACACAAGCAGGAAACTATTCGGTACAACTTACTGTGGTATCTTCTGTTTCTCAATCTTGCAGTAGTTCTACAACTAAAATGGTAACGGTTTCTTCTTCTCCAACAGGAGTTGATGAAAACAGTCAACAAGAGGTTTCAATTTATCCGAATCCGAGTACAGCCGGTATTATCAATATTAAAAGTGATGTAAAAATTCAAAGAGTTGAATTTTATAACGCTTTGGGACAAAAAGTTTACTCCGCAAAGGGAAGTAAGTCAATTGATATTTCAAACTTAGCAAAAGGTATTTATACCGTTAACTTTATTTCAGATAAACCTACATCTACACAACAATTGATTGTAAAATAGAGATAACAATTTCATAAAGAATCTAAAAAAGAGGTGTTCGTTAAAAACGAATACCTCTTTTTTTGTCATTAATTTGTAATAAACAAGAAAAATAAAATCTTGTATAGTATAGCAATCTTACCTTTGTGGGATATAGATATAATAGATTAACTTTATGAACAAAATAGCAATTTCGTTATTCGCAGTAGTTTTATTGTCTGCGTGTGGAACAAATGAATCTTCCTCGGTAGAAGAAAAAGAAGGGATTTTAACGAGTGACCATCATTCCGGAGCGACAAAAACAAACCAAATTCACTACAAACAAGAAAAACATTTAGCAAATATTCGCCAAATAACATTTGGCGGAGATAATGCTGAGGCTTATTGGAGTTTTGATGATAGCAAATTAGTTACTCAAATAACAAATCCGGCGTGGAGAATAGAATGCGATCAAATCTTTATTGTTGACCCTAATGAGACCTATAAAGATAAAAGACCTAAAATGGTAAGTACAGGAAAAGGTCGAACAACCTGTTCTTATTTTATGCCTGGAGACACGACGGTGCTTTACGCTAGTACACATTTAGGAAACGAAGCCTGCCCACCTAAACCGGAGAAAAGGGAAGACGGTAAATATGTTTGGCCGATTTATAAAGATTTTGACATTTTTGTTGCAGATTTGAATGGAAATATCATTCAACAATTAACTGATAGAGAAGGTTATGATGCTGAAGCAACAGTTTCACCAAAAGGAGATAAAATTGTTTTTACCTCTACTCGTACAGGCGACTTAGAGTTGTTTACCATGAATATTGATGGAACAAATATTCAACAAGTAACTTCGGAATTAGGTTATGACGGAGGAGCTTTCTTCTCACCGGATGGAACAAAATTAATTTTCCGTTCATCACGTCCAAAAACCGAAGAAGAAATAAAGGAATACAAAGAATTGTTAGCTCAAGGTCTTGTGAAACCTACCGATATGGAGTTATATGTATGTAATGTTGACGGTAGTGATTTAAGACAAATAACACATTTAGGAGGTGCGAATTGGGCTCCTTTTTATCATCCTTCGGGCAATAAGATAATTTTTTCTTCTAACCACGCTTCTCCTAAAGGTTTCCCTTTTAACTTGTATATGATTAATGAAGATGGCACAGGTTTAGAACAAATTACTTATGACGGTGTTTTTGATTCTTTCCCTATGTTTAGCTATGATGGAGGGAAACTCATTTTCTCAAGCAACAGAAATAACAATGGTACACATGATACGAATTTATTTATAGCTGATTGGGTAGAGTAACCTCGAATATTGGCTTAAAAAATGAGAAATATCATTGTAAAACGTTATAAAAGTCAAAAAATCACTATTTTAATAGGAAATATTAAATAAAACAAATATTTTCGCAGTCTTATTTAACCAATTAATAATTATTAAGATGAAAAGAAATTTAAGAAACTTAGGATTCGTTTTAGCTCTTGGAGCTATCTCTATGGTAAGTTGTTCTGAAGCAAATGAAGCTGCTGAACACGCTACTGATGCTGCTCACGGAGCTGCAGAACATGTTGAAGATGCTGCACATAAAACTGCTGATAAAGCTGAGGAAGTTGTTAACGACACTAAAGAAGCTGTAGAAGGAGAAATGAAATGCGAGGCTGGTAAATGTGGAGATGGAATGGCTAAAGACGCTACTGAAGGAGAAAAAAAATGTGAAGCTGGAAAATGCGGTGACGGAATGGCTAAAGATGCTGCTAAAGAAGCTACTGACCATGTAGAAGATGCTGCACATGATGCTGCTGCTCACTAAGAAATATTCTGATTGAGATAGTAAAGCCTTCCGTACCGGGAGGCTTTTTTTGTTTATGTATTCTCTATAAATGAAATTTATAATGGCTGGAAAAGATATATTTAAAGAAAGAATAACATCTTGGACAATGAATAGAAAAGAGTTTGTTCGTTCTATTTCTTTGTTGGTTATTTCTTCTACTGTTTTTCATCTGGACTCTTGTGTAAATACCTCTCTTAAAGGTGAAAACTTAATTTCTTCTTTAATGAGTAATGAAGAGGCTAAAATTATTATCGATATTCAAAATATTTTATTGCCTGAAACCGGTAAAGGTCCTTCTGCAAAAGATATAAATGCTTTTCATTATTTACTTTGGTTTTTACAAGATAAACGAATAGACTCTCGCGAACGGAATTATCATATATCGGGGGCTAATAAAGTGAATAGGAGAGCAAAAGAAATTTACAAACGTTCTTTCACAATGTTAACACCTGATGAAAAAGAAAAACTAATTCAAATCGTATCTAAAGAACCTAAAATCAAGTTTTGGTTAAGTAAACATTTAACACTTATTTTTGAAGCTCTTTTATGTGACCCCATTTACGGAGGGAACCCTGATAAAATAGGATGGAGTTGGTTACATCACAATCCGGGTATGCCTCGTCCTGTCAAAGAACTGGCTTATCCCGATATTATAAATCACGTACAAAGAAATCAAGGTTAAAATTAATATCTTTGTACAATCATGGGAGAAAAGAAATGGAATACATTATCACAGCGATTGGAGTTAAACGAGTTTAAGCTTAATTCACTTTTAGAAATAACTAAAGCAATCAATGAAAATTTTTCCATTGATAAACTTTTAAAAATATACGATTACATCTTAAGAGAACAATTAGGAATAACAAAATTGGTTCTGTTTAACGAATATAATCAACAGTGGGATATTCTACTTCGTTATGGGGCAAAAGGAATTGCGAAGAAAATAGATGTAAAGGAAGATCTTACTCATATAAAAGATATTACAGTAATAGAATCATCGTCTAACTCTGTTCTCAATACTTTTGATGTTGTTATCCCTGTGTTTCACAAAGAACAACCATTAGCGTTTTTGCTATTGGGTAATTTAAATAAAGATGATAAGACTTCACATATAAAACATATGCCGTTTATTCAGACGTTGACAAATATTATTATTGTTGCTATTGAAAATAAACGATTTGCTAAAAAAAGCATAGAGCAGGAGTTGGATAAAAGAGAGTTAGAAGTTGCTGCTCAAATGCAAGCTATGCTTCTTCCGTCTAACCTTCCATCCAACAATCGGATAGAAGCACATGCTCTGTACGAAAGTCTTCAACTTGTTGGAGGAGATTATTATGATTTTATCGCTTTAAACAACGAAGAATATGTATTTTGTATTGCAGATGTCAGTGGAAAAGGAGTTCCTGCGGCTCTTTTAATGAGTAATTTTCAGGCACATTTACGAGCGAATGTAAAATACAATCATCGTAACCTTTCTATGGAAGATTTAATCAATGAGTTGA
>JALTUD010000610.1 GCA_027047735.1 Flavobacteriales bacterium
AGTTATTACTATGCAATAATTTTCTTCATCGATTAAACTCACTTAAATTAATTTCCTATGACTAATCTATATATTTAATTGGTATGCAAACCAAAAGAGTGAGTAGTGATAGCCCGACCCTCCAAGCAAAAAAGAGCGTTCCCTGCAAGGGAATGCTCTTTTTTGCTTGGAGGGGAACGCCCAAATTATTATCTTAATCTATCCATCGAACGAACTAAGGCTTCGTCTGCTTTTATTCCTCTGTTTGCGAGGAACTGAAATGCCAAAGCGGCAACGGGAGTGAACATTCCAACTCCGTACGAGATTGATTTTTCTGCTATTCCTAATTGTTCGGCGACTTTGTCTGTGTCTATAAAGATAAATACCAATGTGATAAGAATTAATATGTAATTCACTTTACCAAACATCAGTTGTTTTTTTCTGTTTTTGAATTGTGCTATGGTCATTATCCCGATTCCCATTGACAACCCTAAGGTAATGGAATAGGGAAACCAAGTGGCTATTTTTTGAGGGTTTTCGGTAACGCCAAATGCGTTTAATTGTATAAACTCTCCTTCAGTCCCTATCGGAAATGTTGCAAATGGATAGACGAAAGCTAATCCCAGACAAATGACCATTAAGGCTAAATATACGGTTTGTATTCTTTGTATCATATTTTTATGTTTTTTGCAAAGATAAGATTATCCGCAAAAGGTGTTTATAGATTTCTTTAATTTCTTACATCATTGCCCCAGTGCATCTTTTTTTGGAGTGTATTGAGGAAACTTTGATTGTTGAACTGTACCAGATTTATATAAAACGGTGCTTTGGTTACCGTTATTTCCGTAGCATTTGAGATGGTTACGGTTCTGCTGTCTAAAGTTGCCAGAAATTCGGGTTCTCTTCCTTCTACTTTTAGTCTGATTTCTACATCATCCGGCACGACTACGGGTCTTGCCGTTAGGTTATGTGGTGCAATTGGATTGATGATAAAGTTTTTGGAACCGGGAAGAACGATAGGACCTCCACAACTTAATGAATAAGCTGT
>JALTUD010000611.1 GCA_027047735.1 Flavobacteriales bacterium
CGTTAGGGATAGGAACGGCATCCTTTTGCCCTCCCTCCTTTTGGAGGGCAAAAGATATAGTGGATAGCCCGACCCCAATCTACAAAACAAACGTTTCGCGAGAGCGATATGTTTGTTTTGTAGCTTGGGGGAACGCCCTAATTATTATTTTTTTCTTCGTCCATTAATATCAAAGCAAATAGGGCATAATTTATCATATCGTAGTAGTTGGCGTCTATGCCTTCGGATACGAGTGTTTTGCCTTGATTGTTCTCTATCTGTTTGGTTCTCAGTATTTTCATTAATATTAAGTCGGTGAGTGATGAAATGCGCATATCTCGCCACGCTTCGCCGTAATCGTGGTTTTTGGCTTGCATCAGGTCGCGTACTTTTTGGGCGTAAGTATCGTAAAGTTGCATGGCTTTTTCGGCTCCGAGTTCGAGTTCTTTTTCGGTGGTTTCGAGTTGGATAAGTGCCATTATACAGTAGTTGACGATGCCGATAAATTCGGGTTCGATACCTTCGTCCACCTTACTTAGTCCGTTTTCTTGAATGGTGCGTATGCGGTTGGCTTTGATGAAGATTTGGTCGGTTAGCGATGAAGGTCGCAGTATTCTCCATGCTGTGCCGTAATCGATGGTTTTCTTTTTGAAAAGTTCACGGCATTTGTTGAATTGTTCGTCGTATTGTGCAAGTGTTTTCTCCATTAATCTACGTAAATATCTTTGACTTTTAATTCTTTTATTTTTCCAAATTTAGACAATTCTTTAAAACCTAGACGTTTTTTGTCGCCAACGATGGAAATTGTAACGGGTTTGCCTTTTAGATAGGTGTTGTAAAAGTCTAAGATATCATCGAAGGTCAGGTTTTGGTATTTTTCTCTAAAAATGTAGTTGGGGTCTTGTGTGTAGCCTTGTTGTTTCCACGTATCGATTCGGTCGATGATGTTTCTAAAGCCCGGACGTGCTGTTATGGCACTTTTAATAATGGCTTTTTTGACGTAGTCAATTCGCTCGGGTTTTTGTGGCATTGAGTCGAGTAGATGTAACATTGTGGTTAGGGCATCAATGGTTTTGTCGTTTTGGCAACCTATGTATCCAGTAAAAGTTTCGTGCGATTCGGGTGTTTTTCCCACGCGAGCAAATCCCCAAGCAGAGTAGGCAAGTGATCGAAATTCTCTGATTTCTTGAAACACGATTGAGGACATTCCCGCACCGAAGTATTCGTTAAATGCGTGTAGTTTGTAATGTTCTTCTTGCGGGATATTGCTTAAATCAATATCGAAGTAGATATTAGTTTGCGTAGCACTTTTGTCATTGATAAAGTAAATGGTATTTTTTTGAGCGTATTTGGGTTCTTTCTTTAAGTAATCTTTACCATTTCCTAGTCCTTTATACTCGGGTTTTTTATTGAAGTATTTGTTTAGTTCTTCTTCAATTTTTGTGTTGTTGCCGATATAAGTGATACGCATAGGTATCTCATTGATGATGCGATGCATTAACTCTACGTGTTCTTCTGCCGTTATTTTCTTGAGGGCTTTGGTTGGTAGTTTAGTTAGGTATTTGCTATCATTTTTATAGAGAGCATATTCCCTCTCAATTCTGGCAATTTGAGAGGGTTCGGACTTTTGAAATTTAGAGTCGGATTTAGCTTCTTGTACAATTTTCTTTATTTTGGTTTCGTCCTTAGCCGGTTGCAGTAAAAATTCGTTGATGAGTTCAAGTGTTTGTGGTAAAAGCTCGTCTTCACCATCAATGTATAAAGTAAAATATTGTTCATTTACTCCAAAAGAATAGGAAACGTTTAAGGCTTGCATCTTCTTTCTAAATTCGCTGAATGGATGTTGCTCTGTCCCTACGTAATTTAAGTAAACACTAAGAGGTTGAGATTGGGGGAGGGCATAGGTTCCGATTTTCCATTTGAGATTTAGATCGAAAATATTGTTTTTAGGATTGTGCGTTGTCGTTAGCAAAGCTCCGTTCTTTAGGGTGTGATTTTTAACGTCATTGTTAAAGTCAACGTAGCTTACTGCTTCTATTTTCTCTTGTATCTTATCTAACACTTTATAGTATTCTGATTTTTTATTGCTTTTGGGAATAACGGGGGAAAAAGGAGGTTTTTCTAATTTTTCCATTTTGGTTTTTCCCATTTTAGAGAAAAGAACAACATAATCATCACCAAAAACTTTGTTGGCGTACTCAACAAGGTCTTGTTTGGTTAGTTTATTTAATTCATTTTCGTAGTTGATAAATTTGTTCCAATCGTTTACGGCAATGAAGTTTTCCATAATATTATACGCCATATAATCATTGTCTTCAGCTTCCAGCTTTTTAGATTTTATTAATTCATTTTTTACGGAATTGAAAAGGTCATCACTGAAATTACCTTGTTTGAGTGAGTCTAATTGTTTAAAAAGTTCTTCTTCTGCTTTTTCAAAGGATTGCCCGACTAATTTAGGAACGTTTAAAACGGCAACTGCACCTACATCTTCCTGAATAAAATCAAAAACTTGAGCTTCCATTACTTTTCCTTCTGTTCTTAGTTTGTCTATCAATCCGGTTTCGGCATCATTGGATAGTAGGGCAAGTAATAAATCAATTTTAGGCTGATTGATGTCTTTTTGCCCTTTTACTCTATATCCGTAAACAGCCATTTTTACGGGAGAACTTTTGAGCGTTACTTCTTTTCTGCCAACTAGCGGGGCGATGTTAAAATTGTCATTTTTCTTTAAGTCGGAATGGGGTAATCTTCCGGCTTTTTCTTTTATGATAGGAATAACTTCTTCGCTGTTGAAATCTCCAACCAATATTAAAGCCATATTATTGGCTACGTAGTATTTGTGGAAATAATCATACATAGCTGAAAGTGAAGGGTTTTTGAGGTGTTCTGTTTTTCCGAGTACAGTTTTATCTCCATAAGGGTGTCCTTTGAAAAGATTGGCTTGAAATTGTAGAATTAAATAATTAATAGGGGAGTTCAGCATTCTGTTTTTTTCTTCATATACGGTTTCTAACTCCGATTGAAAAAGGCGAAACACAGGTTCTTCAAATCGATGTACATAAACTTCTAGCCATTTCTCTACTTCTGTTGGTGGTAAAACGTTAATATAAGCTGTCATATCTTGTGAAGTGAAGGCATTAAGTTTTGTTCCACCCATTTCTGCAATAATTCTATCAAATTCGTTGGGTAAGGCATATTCCGAAGCTAATTTGGATTCTTCATTGATTTTTTTCTGAATTTCCAATCGTTCTTCAGGATTCTTTGTCTGTGCCAATTGGTCGTAGAGTGCAGTGATTTTATCTAAATGAACTTTTTCTTTTTTGTAGTCGATTGTTCCCATTTTTGTTGTCCCTTTAAACAACATGTGTTCAAGGTAGTGTGCCATTCCTGTATTGTCTTCCGGATCGTTTTTACCTCCTACATTTACAACAAAACCACCGTATATTTCGGGTTTATTATGGTTTTCTACTAAATAGACTTTTAAACCATTGTCTAAAGTGAACTCTTTAAGTGCGTATGGGTCGTTAGGATATGTTTTTATCTCTTGTGCAAATGACGAGATTGAAACAAAAGTAAAAAAGATATAAATTATGGTAATAAAGTTGTTGTTTTTAGGCATGATATAAATGTTTATAATAGTTGATTATAAAAATGAATAAGTTGTTGATTTATTTTTCGGTTATTGTATTTAGACTCGACGAGATTACGTGCTTCTTGCCCGATTAAAGTTACTCTTTCAGGTTGTTCCATTAACCAACGTAGTTGTTTGACAAAGTCGTTCTTTTTATTGGCGATGAGAATATTTTTTCTATCGGTATAATCAATCCCTTCAGCTCCGATAGAGGTGGATAATACAACACGACCCAGTGCCATTCCTTCAATTATTTTTATACGCATGCCACCGGCAGAGAGTAAAGGGACTATCATTATTTGATGTTGTTGAATAAATTGTTGTGCAGAGTCAACCTCTCCGCGGTTGATAATGTTGGACGGGTTATTATTTTCTAACAACCAATGAGGCATATTTCTTCCGGCGAGGTGGAATTTCAGGTTTGGAAATTCATGGTGAAGTTTAGGAAAGACTTTTTCTAAAAACCACGCTACTCCTTCAAGGT
>JALTUD010000612.1 GCA_027047735.1 Flavobacteriales bacterium
GAACTACCACTTGAATATTGAAAAGTAACGAAAGAATGTGAGTTTTAGTTTTCTTACTGCTCATTCCCTTTGCGTTAGGGATTGGTATCACGTAGTTAATCTAAGCACAATGAAATGTTTTTAGTGTCCTTATATTTCTTCATATTTTCTTTCCATAGCTGGGGCTATGCAAAGAAAATATTTATCATCTAAGAACACTAAACTCCATTTTCTTTGCACTTATCTTAACTGCGTTAGGGATAGAACGGCTTGTTTGAACTCCTTTTGTGTTGTTACACTTATGCAACACAAAAGAGTGAGTAGTGATAGCCCGACCCTTTTCTGCAAAAGACACGTTTAGCGATAGCGATATGTGTCTTTTGCAGAAAAGGGGAACGCCCAAAATAATTAGATTTAAAAGAACCAACTAAAAGTAAATAAATGAGTCCTAAAGAGAGAATTGAACAACTGACACGCGAATTGAATGAACATAATTATAATTATTATGTGCTGAATGCTCCGGTAATTTCGGATTATGATTTTGATATGTTGCTGAAGGAATTGCAGGAGTTGGAAGAAAAATATCCGGAGTATGCTTCGCCTAATTCGCCGACGAAACGAGTTGGGGGAGATATTACGAAAAAGTTTGAAACGGTAAAGCATCGTTTTCCGATGTTGTCGTTGAGTAATAGTTATTCTAAGGAGGAGATAGAGGAATTTGCGGAACGCGTGAAAAAGTTGGTAGATGGTGAGGTGGAATATGTTTGTGAATTGAAATACGATGGTGTTGCGATTAGTATAACGTATCAAAATGGTGAGTTTGTTCGGGCGGTTACGCGTGGCGATGGTGTGCAAGGGGAAGATGTTACGGCGAATGTAAAAACTATTCGCACCGTTCCTTTGAAATTAAGGGGGGATTATTTGCCTGATTTTGATGTGAGGGGAGAAATTATTTTCCCGCTTGATGCTTTTAATCGATTGAATGAAGAACGAGAAGAAGCGGGCGAACCTTTGTTTTCTAACCCCAGAAATACAGCTTCGGGTACGATAAAAATGCAAGATTCTTCGGTGGTGGCATCCAGAGGGTTGGATTGTTTTTTATATCAATTGTATGCCGATAAAATTCCTTTTGAAGGGCACTTTGAAGCCTTGCAGGCTATTGCAAAATGGGGATTTAAAGTTCCTAAAGCTGAGGATAATTACATAAAGAAAGTGCACTCCATTGAAGGGATTATGGATTTTATCGATTATTGGGATAAGCATAGAGAAAATTTGCCTTTTGAGATAGATGGAATTGTGATAAAGGTCAATAATTTTCATAAACAAGAGGAGTTGGGCTTTACGGCTAAGTCTCCGCGTTGGGCGATTGCCTATAAATTTAAGGCAGAACGTGTTTCTACCTTGTTGCATAAAATCACCTATCAAGTAGGGAGAACGGGTGCTATAACTCCGGTCGCCAACCTTGAACCGGTACAGTTAGCCGGAACAATTGTGAAAAGAGCGAGTTTACATAACGCCGACCAGATAGAAAAATTAGATATACGAGAAAGAGATACAGTATTTGTAGAAAAAGGCGGAGAAATAATTCCTAAAATAGTAGGTGTGGATTTATCCAAACGACCTAAAGATTCCAAACCAACGCACTTTATAGAATATTGTCCTGTTTGCGGTACAAAATTGATTAGAGACGAGGGTGAGGCTCAACATTATTGTCCGAACTCAAACGGTTGTAAGCCTCAAATTGTGGGAAGAATAGAACATTTTATCGGTCGTAAAATGATGAATATTGATGGTTTGGGAGTTGAAACCGTTAATCAATTATACGATGCGGGATTGGTGAAAAATGTCGCGGATTTGTACGATTTAACACTTGAAGATTTATTGCCGTTGGAAAGAATGGCGGAGAAATCAGCACAAAACCTTTTACAAGGATTGGAAGAATCTAAAAAAGTACCTTTTGAACGTGTGTTATTTGCTTTGGGAATACGCCACGTAGGAGAAACCGTTGCGAAAAAGTTAGCCAAACATTTTAAGAATATTGATAATTTGGCAAGTGCCGATGTAGAAACCTTGGTTCAAGTAGATGAAATAGGAGAGGTGATAGCCAAAAGTGTTGTTGATTTCTTTAATGATGAAGAGAATCGAATTATCATTGAACGATTAAAAAAAGCAGGATTGCAATTCAGTATAAACGAAGAAGACCATCAACAAAAATCAACCGTTTTGGAAGGCAAAACAGTTGTTATTTCGGGGGTTTTTAACAAGAGTAGAAACGAATTGAAAAAGTTGATAGAAGAACACGGAGGGAAAAACGGTTCGTCTATTTCCGGAAAAACCGATTTTTTATTGAGAGGCGACAAAATGGGCCCCAGCAAATTAGCAAAAGCTGAAAAGTTGGACATACCCATGATTAGCGAAGATGAATTTTTGGAAATGATAGGAGAGAAGTAATGGAGAAAAAAGAATATGGTTGGAACGTAGAAGGATTCAATTCTTTATCCAATGAAATTTTATATAAGATAATAGGATTAAGAGAGCAAGTCTTTGTCGTTGAACAAAATTGCCCTTATTTAGATGTAGATGGCAAAGATATAGAAGCTGTTCATTTGTATTTGCAAAATAAACAAGGAGAGGTAATTGCTTACGCTCGTATCATTCCGCCCGGTATTTCTTATAGCGAAGCCTCAATTGGTAGAGTAGTGGTTGCACAAACATACCGTGGAACCGGCTTAGGTAAACAATTGATGCAAAAAGCAATTACATTTTGTCTCGAAAAGCACAAAACGGATATTCGGATTTCTGCTCAACAACATTTGGAACAGTTTTATGAAAATTTAGGGTTTTCAACGAGTTCACAACCGTATTTGGAAGATGGTATTCCTCATCTCTCGATGCTATTGAAATTCAGTAATGAATAAGGTGGATAAAAAATGTAGAATAAAAACTTTAAGGCATAAATATTTAATGTAATTTTGCACGACAAAAAAATGCAGTTATGGCAATGAAATTTTATAGATTTTTACTGATATACAGATTACAAATAGGATTAGGATTATTGGTACTTTCGGGGGTGTTAGCCTACACTAAAGATTGGGAATGGTTTTGGACGTGTATTATTTTGGCTTTTGTGGCAATAGGATCACACCTGTTTTTCGGGCCGATTCGTTTGGTACAGGAAGCTATCCAAAACAATGATATGGAGTTGGCACAGAAATATATGAATACGGTAATTTTTCCACGACTGTTGTTTAAGCCGGTACGTCAAGGGTATTATATGTTAAAGTCCAATTTAGCAATGAATAACAAAGATTTTGCAGCCGCTGAAAACTATATGAAAGAAAGCATAAAAAGCAAAAGCAGTATTGTAGGCGAAGAACAAGAAGGAGCGTCATATTTTCAGTTGGGAATGATTGCCATACAAAACGGAAAAAAGACAGAAGCAAGAAAAAACTTACGATTAGCTCTAATAAAAGGATTACCCGACAAAGAATTTAAAGCGGCGGCACTTCTACAATTAGCAGCTTTGGATATGCAAGCACAACGCATCAGTCAAGCAAGGTCTTACTTTAATCAGGCAAAAAACTTAAAGCCTCAAAGCCCGGAAATAAAAGAACAAATACAACAGTTGAATAAAGTCATTCATAGAGTGGGCAAGACCAATATGCGAAGGTAAAATGGGCGTTTTCCATTACAAACAATTCGATATAAGGCAAGACAATGCCGCTATGAAAATAGGTACGGACGGAACGCTTTTGGGAGCGTGGACGAACGTATCGGGAGCACATCATATCGTAGATATAGGAACAGGAACAGGCGTGATAGCTCTAATGTTGGCACAACGAAATCCAACAGCAAAGATAACGGGAATAGAAATTTGCGAACAAGCCGTAATCGATGCCGAATATAACGTGAAAAAGTCGCCTTGGAGTACAAGAGTAAGCATTATCAACACGTCTTTGCAAACGTTCGCTCCCAATCAAAAATACGACCTTATAGTTTCTAATCCGCCCTTTTTTGAAAACAGCCTAAAATCACCATCGGGAAAAAGGAGTACAGCCCGCCATACCGATTCTTTGAGCTATTTGGATATTCTTCAATTCGCTTCCGATAAC
>JALTUD010000613.1 GCA_027047735.1 Flavobacteriales bacterium
CACCCATTCTTCCGAACCTTCTTCTCCCGGTTGTGCGTATTGCGGATTTTGATTGGTCGCCGATTTAAAATGAGAATTTCCAAGTCCACCTTTTCCGCCTTTTACCAAAACCACTTCTTGACCATCTTCCGTAATTTCACAGATAACTTCACCGGTTTCAGCATTTTTGGCAACCGTACCAAGAGGTACTTCCAAATAAACATCTTCCCCTTCTTTCCCCGTACTCAAACTCTTCCCACCCGGAAAACCATGTCCTGCCAATACGTGTTTTCGGTACTTTAGATGAAGCAATGTCCATTCGTTAGAAGTTCCCTTTAAGATAATGTGTCCACCTCTACCGCCATCACCTCCATCGGGACCACCTTTCGCCGTCAATCTATCGCGATGAAAGTGTTTAGAACCCGCACCGCCTCTTCCCGAACGGCAACATATCCTTACATAATCTACAAAATTGGTACTTGCCATTCTAATTGTCTATTGATTGTCAATAGCATTGTATAATCGTTCCGAAATTTCATCGATAGATCCAACGCCGTTGATTTGTTTAAATTTATTTTTAGCGTCGTAATAATCAGCAACAACAGCCGTGTGGGTATTGTACACTTTTATTCTGTTTCTAATGATGCTTTCATCCGCATCATCCGCTCTGCCACTATCTTTAGCCCTTAATAAAATTCTTTTTACAAGTTCATCTTCCGGAACATCTAAAGCCAACATCACTGTTACCTCTGTTCCTTTTTGTTTTAAGAATTTTTCCAAAGCTTCAGCCTGAACGGTAGTACGAGGAAAACCATCAAAGATAAAACCTTTAGCATCTTTGTTTTTCTCCACCTCACTTTCCAACATTCCTATGGTAACTTCATCCGGAACCAACTCTCCTTTGTCAATGTATTGTTTTGCCAATTTACCCAATTCGGTTTCTCCTTTAATATTCGCTCTAAAAATATCACCGGTAGAAAGATGAACAAGGTTATACTTATCTACCAATCGAGCTGCCTGAGTTCCTTTTCCTGCTCCCGGAGGTCCAAATAGTACAATATTTAACATAGTTTTTGTTTTTGTAAATGTATTAAAGAAGTGAAAATCATCACCTCATTCTGTTAGTATATAAATGTCTTTCAGGTTTCGCCCCAACCCGTCATAATCCAAACCATAGCCCACTAAAAACTCGTTACCCACTTCCATCGAAGCATAATCAATGGGAATATTTTTGGTATAAGCCTTGGGTTTGTATAAAAGTGTAGCAATTTTCAAAGATGCAGGGTTGTGCTTTTTCACAATCTCAAATAATTTTTCCAACGTATTTCCCGTATCAACAATATCCTCAATAATAACAACGTGTCTGCCTTCCAAGTTCTCTTTAATTCCCAAAACCTCTTTAACTTCCCCCGTTGTTTCCGTCCCCTCATACGAAGCAACACGCATAAAACTCACTTCACAATCCCCCTTAAACTCACGAACC
Source organism: Flavobacteriales bacterium (assembly GCA_027047735.1). GTDB lineage: Bacteria > Bacteroidota > Bacteroidia > Flavobacteriales_D > Parvicellaceae > S010-51. Next base: position 1,463 of record JALTUD010000613.1, read on the forward strand.
AAATCCGCCGTAAACAAAAAAGAGCCGGTCAAAACTCCCATAAAAACCGGACACAATCCCTCATAATCTTTTTGAATCTGTAAAGCCGTTTGTTTTATGGCACTCTGGATCTCATCTTCCGAAATAAAAGGTCTAAAAGTTTTGTCGTGTAGTGTAACCGTGTCCATTGCTAAGTAGTTAAAAGACAAAAGTAAGAAACAATTTTGGAATACAACCGTAGTTCAGTAGAAAGATAATATTTTGGGCGTTCCCCTTTTCTGCAAAAGATACATTTCGCTCTCGCTCAACATATCTTTTGCAGAAAAGGGTCGGGCTATCACTACTCACTCTTTTTGCCCTCAAAAGGAGGAGGGCAAAAAGGAGTTCAAACACGCCGTTCTATCCCTAACGTGTGTAAAAAGAGCGGTAAGAAAATGAGTTTTAGTTTCTTTAGACGATGAAAAAAATCTTTGCATAGCACCCGCTATGGAAATATTTTTTGCAGAGGTTATTTACAGTTTGGGTATAAAAGTGAAATTAGATTATTTTCTTTTCAATCTAGGCATTTTTAAGAAGCATAGCCGTAGCTATGGTTTGCAAAAATAACGACGAGTGAAATGAAAAGAACTAATTTTAACTTATAAACAAGCGGTAATTAACCTCTACTAAGTATAAAGGAAATAAAAACATTTTATGGTGCTCATTTTACACAGGTTAGGGATACCAATCCCTAACGCGAGTGAAATTGGCGGATAGAAAGTGAATTTTACAGCCCTGTAAGTCAATTGTAAACAAATTCGACTTATAAAATCCATAAAAAACTAAAAAATTAGCAAAAAAATAACAAATTGTTTAGAAATGAATACCTAACTTAGTAACCGAATAATTAATTAACCCTTAAAACAAAATACAATGAGTAAAAGAGACGAATTAATCGAATTGTACGCTAAAGAATTAAAAGAAAAAGCAGGTGTTACCCCTGATATGGACTTGTTAAGAAAAGTTACAATCGGTTGCGGACCTTCAATCTATAATAAAGATGCTTCTACAGTTTCAGGAAGTGATCCAAAAGAATTGGAAACGGTTAAAAAGAATTACCTAATCAAAAAATTAGGATTAAAAGATTCTCCTAAATTAGATGAAGCTATTCAAGAAGTAATCGAACAATTAGGGAAATCAAACAGAAACAAATATAGAGCAATTTTCTATTACCTGCTTTGCGTAAAATTTGATAAAGCAGATGTTTACAATAAATAATTTGTAACTTATTTATTTGCGAGAAAAAGCCGATTCTAATGAGTCGGCTTTTTTTATTTTTGAATAAAGTTATCTTTTCCTTAATGGATGGTAAATGAACTCAGTGGTTTAACACATATCTAAACAACAAACTTCCCGTATAAATCCCATTAGGAATCCCAATAATGGGAGTAGAATCAAATAAACCGTTAAAAATACCTACGATGCTAAACTGTTTGGATAGTTGATAGGAAATCGAGGTCTCGTTCGATAACCTGTAATCACTCATTTCGTTGATTTTTGGTTGGTAGTAAGTAATCAATTTGAATTTCCACGTCGGACTGATTATCCAATTAAAAGATATGTAATTGGTAAAACGAATGGCAGTAGCATAAGTATTCAAAGTACTTGCTTCGTATTCCAACATTGCCCCTGTTCCCAAATTGAAATTAATGGTATCATTTCCCAATATCTTAAAGCGAAAATCTCCACCAAGTAACGAACGTTGATTGATTTTCTGAACAGCATTAAATTGCGTTTGAGTGAAGATCTCATAACTAATATCTACAGAATCTTTAATCTGTTTAATATATCTCAAATGTATCGCACCCTTATTAATTAAATCTTCTTGATTTTTTTTAATGATTTTTAAATCACTCAAAATGAGATAGTTTTTCAATCCTTGCTTGTATTGAATCAATGCTTTGTTGCTAAATTGATATACTTCCTTTGTGTTTTTTGTATATTTCCCTGAAAAATCAATGTTTCCTGCCCATCCGTCTTTTGATTGAGTACTTCTTCTTTTCTCAACGTTTAATATTTGGGCAGTAGCGAAAGAATAAATAAAGATTAGCAATAGAGTTATAATTTTACTCATACCATGTAATAATTTTAATAATGGCTTTTTTTAATGTGTTATATTTCGGGTATATCAATTGTGAGATTGCTCCTCGTGTTCTTTGTTTTAATACCGAACGTTGATTGGTAAATTCCAAAAAACCATAATATCCGTGGGCTTTGCCTATTCCGGAAGTGCCAACACCTCCAAAAGGTAAGTTTGGATGTGCAAACTGTAAGGTTGTATCGTTAAAAACAGTCGTCCCTGCTCTTGTGTTTTTTAAGAAATAATTTTGTTCTTTTTTTGATTGGGTAAAGACATAAAAAGCTAAAGGTGATTCCGTTGAATGTATGGTATTTAGTGCTTCCTGTTTAGTTTCATAGGTCAATATAGGAAGAATAGGCCCAAAAATTTCTTCTTTGAATATCGGGTTATCAGGAGTTACATTATCAAGGAGAGTAGGAGAAAGGTAGTTTTCCTCTGCATCTCTATGATTGCCAAACAGAACTTTTGCACCGTTTTCTATTGCTTTATCCAATAATGATGTTAATCGTTTATAATGATGTTGATTA
>JALTUD010000614.1 GCA_027047735.1 Flavobacteriales bacterium
AATATGCCTGACTCATCCACTTCTATGGATTGGGTGTAAAAGGTGGGTTGCGTTTGAAGAGCTTCGGGGTTTAATATTCTAGGTGTGCAACCTTTTTTATGTTTAATTTCTATAATTACAGGGTCTTTCAATTTTAAATTAAAAACGGTTAGGTCTATCTCAAAAGCTCTGGTATGAATTTCGTCGGTGATGAGGTTTCCGTTTACGCGTACTTCGATTATGCAATAGCCGATGCCTGAAGGTGCTTCGGTATTTTCCACAAAGATGTTTCTTTTTTGGTAAGCTCCTTCTAATATGATGGTTTCTTGACTGACCCCTTGAAGAGTAACAAGAAAAATAATAATGCTGCTGTATATGAGTTTTAATGAGGGCATTGTGAAGTTACTTCATTTGAATATTTAGTAACGAAGGGTTCGTGATTATTGTTTCAAAGATAATAAATATAGTGATGATGTGTATTTTTTTATGGATAAAAAAGGTGTGGTTCTTTACGAAATTATTGCGTTGTTGCATATACTACAGTAGTTATTTATTATCTTGGAGCGAAAACTTAAATCGTATTCATTATATAATGTATATATTTGCGGTTTCTAAAAATAAAATGACTTGAATCAGCAAGTAAAAAATAATAAAACAAAAGCGTTTTCCGAGTTGATGAAACTAAGGTTATCCTCCTTGGTAATTTATTCGGCTGTGATGGGGTATTTTATAGCCCCCGGAGAAGTCAACTATTGGGATATTTTTTATCTTTCTATTGGAGGGGCTTTAGTTACCGGAGCAGCTAATGCTTTTAATCAGGTAATTGAACGCAATTTGGATAGAATTATGGAGCGTACGCAAACACGCCCCCTTCCGGAGGAACGATTGAACGTTCGTGAATCATTATTGTTTGCTTCTATCATTGCTATAATAGGCGTTGCTTCATTATTTATGATTAATTCGTTATGTGCGTGGTTAGGTTTATTGGCGATGGTCTTGTATGTTTTGGTTTATACGCCTTTAAAACGCATTACGCCCTTGTCTGTTTTTGTGGGAGCTATTCCGGGTAGTTTTCCTCCGATGTTGGGTTATGTTGCCGCAACGAATCATTTCGGAGTGGAGGCAGGTGTTTTATTTGCGGTACAATTTTTTTGGCAGTTTCCTCATTTTTGGGCAATAGCTTGGAAGTTGAATGAGGATTATCTGAAGGCAGGCTTTAGGATGTTACCTTCTATTGGGGGGAGGAATAAAAGCAGTGCTTTTCAAATTCTTTTATATACAGCGATGATGTTGCCGATGGGAACGCTTCCTTATATGGTTGGGATGACGAATATTTATTCTGTGCCTCTTTCTGTATTGTTGACTTTGCCGATGTTAATTCCGGCTATTAAATTGTATTTGACTTTAGATATGAAATACGCAACAAAAGTGATGTTTGGTTCATTTTATTATCTCCCCTTAATTTTAATTGTTTACCTAATTACCAAAACTTGATAATGAAAGATGTAGTAAAAGAATCGATGCCCAAAAAAGATTACCAAAGAATAGCGGTAGCTTTAGTGGTGTTTGGTATCATTTCCAGTATAATGCTTTATGCCGGTTTTACCAGTGCAGTTGTAGTGAGTAAGATGGATAAGTTTTGGGTGGATATTAATTTACCGTATGGTTTTACCATTAGTACGGTGCTTATTGTTTTGAGTAGTATTAGTCTTGTAGTGGCGTACGTAGAAGCTAAGAAAAATAAAGTAAAATTAGTTTCTGTGTTTACCGGCTTGAGTTTGTTTCTGGGGATAGCTTTTGGTGTTTCGCAATTTAAAGCGTGGGGAGAATTAGTTGAGCAAGGAAATTACATAGCGGATAAGATATTTTTTGATTATGGAGCGTATGGAAGTGAATATACATTGCTAAAAGACGGTAAAGAAATTTATTTTGATGGTTATGATTATTATTTAGACGGTAAAAAAATGTCTAAAGAAGAAGTGCAGGAGATAAAAGGGTTTTTGCACCAGATAGCGGGAGATAAGTTGAGGGTGGATTTAGCACCTTATGAAATAGAAAACTACGGAAAACCCTATTCGATAAAAAATGTAGAAAAAGATGAGGTATTGCAATTTGAAAACGGAAAAGCAATATTAGGAGGAGAACCTCTTTCTGTTTCGCAGCGGGATGAGTTGTTTAAGTTTGCTTTCGGGGTTTATCACGATATGCCCTTTTTTATGTTGAAAGGACGATATGGAGAAGATTTTTCATTGTACCTAAATGGAGAGCGATTGGATTTTGAGGATAGAAAGTTGTATTTCCCTGAAAGAGAGTTAACCGTTGAGGAAATTCAAGCAATAAAGAAAACAGTTTTTCAAGGAGGGAAGGAATATGAAATTAAAAACGGTAAAGTTTATTTGGAAGGAAAAGAAATACCTACTGAAGGGTTTGAAACGTATTTTGATTTAAATAAAGGAATACAAGTACATATTAAAAATGGTAAGTGGACACAATTAAGACAAGAATTAAACTCTGTTCAATATGGAGAGTTTTACCAAACCGGAAATGTAGCCAGTTCATACGTGTGGATTTTAACTATTGTTCATTTTATCCATGTTTTGGTTGGTCTATTGGTGTTGTTTGTGCTATTTATAAGGAGTTTGAAAGGAATTTACAACAAAGAAAATCAAATGGGATTGGTAGTTGGAGGAGTGTTTTGGCACTTTTTAGGATTTTTATGGATCTATTTATTCGTTTTTTTACAATTAATTCATTAAACTTGCACCCATACAAAAAAAATAAATAACAAACAATGGCAGGACACATAGAAAAAGTAGATGGTTCTACACTGTGGGGAGGACATGGTTCCCCTTTTAGAATTTCTTACGGAAAACAAATGATGTGGTTTTTCTTACTTTCCGATGCACTTACTTTCGGAGCGTTGTTAACCGCATACGGATATGCAAGACATCAAGCCTTTGATTGGCCGATTGCGGAACATGTATTTAATGCAATGCCTTTCTTGGGAGAGGGATATCCGTTGATGTACGTCGCATTAATGACTTTTATATTGATTGTAAGTTCGGTAACCATGGTATTAGCAGTAGAAGCCGGACATCGATTAGACAAGAAAGGAGTAATAAAATGGCTTTCGTTAACCGTTTTGGGAGGAGCGTTCTTTGTTGGTTCTCAAGCGTGGGAATGGGCTCACTTTATTCATGGTACTGAACACGGAGCTCACATTGGAGATGCTGTGATTTATGGAGCTAATTTGATAGAAAATGAATACGCACCATTAACTCCGCAATTTGCTGATTTCTTTTTCTTTATAACAGGTTTTCACGGATTTCACGTAACATCGGGAGTTGTAATCAATTTAATTATATTGATACAAGTACTTCGTGGAACGTATGACGATAGAGGCCATTTTGAAATGGTTGAGAAAGTTGGTTTATACTGGCACTTTGTAGATTTGGTATGGGTATTTGTATTTACCTTCTTCTACCTTATCTGATTTATTAACTACGAGATTTATTCAAATTAAATATATTTAGCAATGGAAAGAGATGATTTAATATTAGACCATTCATATTCAGTGGCAGCCAACCATGATGAAGAACACGGTAAGCTGATAAGAAAAACCATTTGGAAAGTTACGGCTATACTTTCTATTATTACAATTATTGAGGTAATATTGGGAGTATTGGTAAAACATGATAATGCAGCATGGCCGATTGTTAAAGTGTTATTCTTATTAATGACTTTAATCAAAGCAGGGTACATTGTAATGGTCTTTATGCACTTAGGTGACGAATCGAAAAGTTTTAGATGGATGCTTTTAGGCCCTTATTTTATTTTTATGTCTTATTTGATATTCCAACTCTTAACAGAAGGAACGTATCAGCACGAAATACTTTATGGAGGATTGGAAGCTGTAAAAGAAGCAGCACACCAATCAGCTCATTAAGAAATGTCAAAAATAAAACGTATAGCGTTATTTGCCGGAATGTTTGGACTTCCGGCTTTTTTTATTGGTTTTTTCCTGTTGGGGGAACAACAATATCATCAAACACCTTACTTTGGAAAGCCGACAATTACAGGAAACGATACCATCCCTTTTTC
>JALTUD010000615.1 GCA_027047735.1 Flavobacteriales bacterium
TTAATATAGAATCAATTTTTAAGGATGATGATGATGGCAAAGTTCCATCCGTGGTATAGAATGCCTTTACACTATCTGACTTAACTATCTTTAAATCCAAATGTGCTGGATATATACCTTCATTATAATTAAAATACAGGTTGCTTTTTTTATTTAACTCTTGAGCAAAAACAGGATGCACAGACCAAACAATCATACAAGTAATAATTATTTGAATAAAACATTTATAAACCTGTATGTTTGGGATTAATTTCAAGCGTTTTGGTGTTTTTAAACTGAGTATTTTCTCATTGTGAAATAAAAATACAAAAAAAAAGCCACCGAAAAATTCAGTGGCTTTTTTTATCTAACATTATTTTGTTAATGAACTTACGTCACATTAACGCTCAAATTTTCTATACCCGTCAGGAATTTCAAAAATTTCATCTTTATTTTCCTGTTCTTTTACCGAGGTAGTTTTTAATTCGGAAACTAATCTTCCCGATGATAGGATATATTCTCTACTCAACATCGGGAAATAACCTTCCATTCCATCAATTTTTTGGTAAAAAAGAGATTGATTTTCTTTTCTGTTTAAAGATTTCAGCATAGGTAAAAAGAAATCATAGTCCCCTTTCGTTACCCAATAAACAATTTTCCTATCTTTATCTTTACTGGTTACAATTATTTCCTTGCACTTTTTTCCTTCAATCGTTTTGGTTTTGCCGGTTTTCTTTACTTCTACTTCAAAATCTTCAGCTGAACGCCTGTTCGGAGCTTCCATATATAGTTTTTGTTCCGGACTTATCGCATAAGTACTTCCGTTAGACATGTCAATCAACTTAATACCTTCTACCGTCCCGTCGCTAGCTATTTCCTCAATCCTAATGTGATCACCTTTTACGTAATATCTATATTTCACATGGACGTTACCAACGTTTTTTTCAAATTCAATTGCTCCCTCAAATTGAGCAAACGCACCGAGGGTCATCACTCCTGTTACGAAAATTGTAAATGCTATTTTTTTAAAGTTTAATTTCATAATGTTTGTTTTGTGTAGACAAAATTTTGCCTAAATATATAAAAAGTATTTTAATTAGAAACTCGGATTAATAATTTTTTCCAACAAACTTGTTTCAATACAAAAAACCAAATTTCATTCCAAAAAAAATATTTTTTCTAATTAATTTATTGTTTAACAAAGATTTAACTTTTGGGTTTTGCTTTACTCCTTACTATGGTCAAAAAGTACTTCGCCAACATAGTACACAGAATTTTCAAAATCTCGAGCAACAAGAACCAAACCGTATGCTTTGCTTGTATAATTTTTAGGATCTATTATTTTTCCCTTTAATTTTTCTTCGATACTTTTATTCGTAAAATCACCTTGTGAACTTACTGAAATTAAATGTGGGAAAATCTTACTTTCCTGCATATTTTTGGCCTTCTTTTTAGCTGTACTTAACTGATTGTAGATTATTTTCACCTCATTATTCGCTGTATCATTATAGTAAACAAATGAACTCCAGCGACCGTTATACATAGCATCTTTTTGAGTTACCAAAATAGGCCTATCCCAAAAATAATCTCCCTTATGATTAAAATAAAAAACAATGACACCCTTTCTTTCATCAATCAATTTTCCTGTTTTTTTATCCTTTCTTCTTGCGTGATGCTCTAATACAACAACTCCACCCTCTTTCATTTCAATCAATTGCTTCGTCCTAAACCCGGAAAGACCTATACCGTTTTTCTTTAATAATTTCTCCGAAACAAAAGCCGTCATGGTTTCCATTCTAAAAGGATATTCTTTTTTATATCTTGCACTACCACTATTATCCATTTTTACAATATAAAGCCCTTCGGCTTTATTCATCACTCGTCCATACGTTCCGGCAATTACAAGCTCTCCTTCCCTGGTAAAAGTGAAATTAGCTTCCAGAATTTGATGATTTATTTTAAATTCATTGGTCTGTACGGATGACGCTCTATTTGTTATGACATAATATTTACTCTGTTGTTTAGTCTTATATTTTTTTAAAATATAAACTTCTCCTTTATCATTGACTAATGGGATGTTAACTCTTCTTTTTTGTGAATAAATACCAGGAATTAAATATTTTTTTGAACGAAGTAAATTTAACTCCTCATTGTAAACATCTATTTGTAACATTTCTTTCTTTCCTTCATTGTATGGCGCCTCTGTAAGAATAACAACTTTAGAGAACCCTCCGCTAACGTTAACAATAAAACGATTATGATACCCTTCTTTTACACTATTTGATTGTATCAATTTTTCTTTACCCTCTTTTTCTACTGAACGAAAATACAACTCATCTTGCTTGGTTTTTGCATTATACCTGGAGTAAAACACATAGATATTGTTACCCACCCTAAAAACACTATTAATTATACCATCCAGCTTATGCCTTCTTGTGTTTTGTAGTTTATAATCGTTTGAAAAGAAATCAACTCTATATGATGATTTACTTTCTTTCAGAAAAGTATAAACTCCTGAATCCTCGATTGATATTATCTTGTTTATTTCTGAGGAACTACCTTTATCGATACTATCCGACCACGAAAACTCTTGTGCATACACAAGATTTAAAACACAAAAAAAAAGAAATACTAATACAAGTCTTAACATAACCATAATATTCTTACTAAATTACTCACCATTAAGTAATTTTTCTTTTTTTTCATTTAATATCTCAACTTGTTTTTTAAACGCTTCATTTTGTGAACATTTAAACATTTGAGGTTTAGAGCTCCATGACTCCATGTCTTCGCTCTGACTTTTATAGCTTATTTTCAAGCCTATATCCTCAGGATTGGCATCCATTCTATCCGACAAAGATTTAAAATCCTTTATTGCCTCAGCATATTCTTCCAGAAATAATTTACACTCCTCACTGATTGGGTCTTCTTTTTCTTCCTCTATTTCTTTTATTTCCAACGATAAGTCCTCTTCATAAGCCTCTCTTTCTTCTTCCCCTACTGCTTTTTGTATCGTATCTATGTAAGAAGAATCTCCTGTGCATTCAAATTTTTCTTGAGCTGTAAACTCTTTTTTAAATCTCGTCTCACAAAGATGAACATACTTTTCCTTTGGCTCTAAACAATCGCACTTAGTTAGGTTAATGTCTATAGAGTCTATTTTTTCTATATTCGCATCTGTTGTTACATCAACATTATTTTCGATTGCTTCCGATGAACAGGAAACAAATGTCATACCTAAAAGTAGGCTTAATAAACTAATCCATGTAATTTTCTTCATTCCTTACTATTTTGTTAATTGTATGGCCTCTTGTACAGTTATTAACTTTCCATTAAAATCACCGACAATAAAAGCGTCCAATATTCCTTTTCCTATTATTTCTTGTTTTGCCTTATTTGCTTCTTCATAAGAATCATATTTACCTACCAAATATTTCGTAATACCTGTTCTTACATCTTTTTTAGGAATGACACTACCTAAACGTAAATATACATCCAACACCTCCGTTGGAATGTCATTTTTATATGCACCAACTTGTACTCTAAACTTAACCAACCCTTTCATTAAAGCCCCTTGTGTTGGCTCGGAAGATTCTGTAATTTCGTCTTTTGCCCCTTCCTTCAACTTAAAGCCTGCTTCTTCCAAAGAAATTCTTTTTCCATCGTTAAAAGCAACCAAAAAAGCCTTTTCATAACCTTCACTTAATACCTCTATTCTATGTTTTGCCGCCAACTCTTTATCAGTGAAAACCCCCGAATAATAACGATATAAACCATCTTGCCCCTTCACTTCTTCGACACCACTAAGCTTCCCAAAAGCTCCATGAGAAATTCTTTTAGAAAAAGCTCCGATTTGAACCCTGTAAACAACTCCTTTTTCGGACGGTTTCGGTAAGACAGGAGAAACGTCTATTGTATTTATGTATTCCTCCCCTATTAATTTATGTATTACTGCCGGTTTTCCTCTCATCAGAGCTATTGACTCTGTATTTATTCCTTCTCCTTTTAATTGTTCTTTTGCACCTAATGCTTCTTCAATCGTTTCAAAACCACCGATAACGTAGAATACCGAATCTCCTCTTTCAATAGTTTTAAA
>JALTUD010000616.1 GCA_027047735.1 Flavobacteriales bacterium
TCTCTATGCAAAATGCTTGTTTGGAACAAATCATTCCTTTTACAGATAACTCTATTATTAATTCACCGGGAGTACTGAACCAATGGGCGTGGAATTTTGGAGATAATACACCTCCTGTTACTTTACAAAACCCGTTGCATCTTTATCAAAATCCCGATACTTATTCGGTTACGCTTACCGTAACTTCTACCGACAATTGTACTTCTGATTTCCAACAAAATGTTACGGTATATCCATTACCTATGGTCAGTTTTACAGCTTCTGAGGTATGTGAAAATCAACCGCCAACAGTTTTTACCAATACTTCTACCATTCAATCAGGAAGTAACGTTGGTTTTAACTGGGAATTTGGCGATGATAATAACTCTGGTTCATCTATTGAGAATCCTACTTTCAACTATGGAAGGCATGGTGATTTTGTTGTTCAATTAGCGGTTACTTCCGATATGGGATGTATGGATACTATCGTGGATACAATCAAAGTTAAACATAAACCTACGGCTATTTTTGAACAAGATACAACAGGAGGATGTGCTCCGCTTTGTGTTACTTTTGTTAGTCAATCGACTGATAGTATCGGTATTCAAAATTGGAACTGGTGGTTTGAAAACGGTTACGGAGAAGGTTCTCATAAATATGAAGGATACTGCTATGAAAATGCAGGTTCTTATGACGTGAAATTGATTGTAGAGAATACGGTTGGTTGTTTTGATACGATAGAAGCAATAGGTTTAATCAATACCTATCCCTACCCTATTGCCGACTTTGAATTAACACCGGAAAACACAACCGTTGACAACGCCGAAATTACCTTTACCAACAACAGTATTGATGCCATTACTTGGATGTGGGATTTCGATGATAATACATTAGACAGTATTACTTATGAGCCGGTTCATATATATAGTGATACGGGGAGTTATATGGTAGAACTTACGGTTTACAATGCCAACGGTTGTTCTACAAATATCTTTCATCAAGTTATCATCACACCTATTGAAAACATTTACATTCCAA
>JALTUD010000617.1 GCA_027047735.1 Flavobacteriales bacterium
GAACGAACATTTAATGCTGAAGGAAAAGAAATAGCCTTCAAAGCCTTTAAACTGGATACCATTCGATACAGCCAAAGAAAAGCATACGACACCAATGGTAACATGACCAAAATCACAGACTATTACAACGACGGAACAGTAAAAAACGTATCCAAATACAAATACAACACACAAGGAAAAGTCATTCAAAAAGAAGAGTACGACGAATACGGAAACTTATTACAAAAAGAAATCATCGGATATGACGATGCAGGAAATAAAATAAGCCAAGCCGAATACGACAGCACAGGAACCTGCTTAGGCAAAACCATTTTCAAAAACTATGATGCAAACGGTAACGTTCAATTAATCGAGAAAAAAGACGAAAACGACAGTATTTATGCCAAATATATGTTCAAATACGACTCAAAAGGAAACGAAATAGAAAATACAATATACAACGGTATCAACCAAATTCTACGAAAATCAATCAGCGTATATGACACCAACAACAACAGAATCGAATTTAAAGTCTATGAAGGTGAAGTCGGACTGTTAGGAGCAGACCAAATCATCTATAACGACAAAGGCTTAGAAACAGAATCCAAGGTACTAGATGGTCAAAACCAACTCATCAGCAAAAAAATAAAAACCTACAACGACAAAGATTTAATTACGAAAGAGATAAATTCCAATAAACTCGAAGAACCTGAATTTGAATTTAGGTACAACTACACTTACTTTCAAAAAGATAATCATTAGGGCGTTCCCCTTTTCTGCCAAACAAACATATCGCTCCCGCGAAACGTTTGTTTAGCAGAAAAGGGTCGGGCTATCCACTATATCTTTTGCCCTCCAAAAGGAGGGAGGGCAAAAGGATGCCGTTTCTATCCCTAACGCGTGTTGAATGAAGTGCAAGAAAGCGAATTTTAGTTTCTTTAGACAATGAAGAAAATATTTGCATAGCCGAGCTATGGAAATATTTTATGAAGCAGGATAAAGGAAATAAAAACACTTTATGTACTTCTATTC
>JALTUD010000618.1 GCA_027047735.1 Flavobacteriales bacterium
AAAATGGAATTTAGTATTCTTAGACGATGAATATTTTCTTTGCGTAGCCCCAGCTATGGAAAAATTTTATGGAGAGGTTATTTACAGTTTGGGTATAAGAAATCAAAAACCGCTTTATAAGACACTTTTCAATGTTTAAATGGTATTACTCTATCCTCCAATCAATTGGCTTTAAGCCATTATTCGTTAACAACTCATTCGTTTTCAAAAAATGTTGATTACCAAACCAATACCCTCTGTTTGCACTCAAAGGCGAAGGATGCCCGGAAGTAAGAATAATATGTTTTTTTGTGTCGATTAATTTCATTTTCTTTTTTGCAAATCCCCCCCAAAGCAAAAAGACCACCTTCTCACAATTATCGGAAATAGCTTTAATCGTAGCATCCGTAAAATACTGCCACCCAATATCTTTATGAGAATTTGCATGATTTTCTCTAACCGTTAAAGTAGCATTCAATAAAAACACACCTTGCTTTGCCCAAGGCATCAAGTCGCCCGACACGGGATAAGTATAGCCGTAATTTTCACAAAGTTCTTTAAAAATATTCACCAATGACGGTGGATGCGGAACACCATCTCTAACCGAAAAGCACAAACCATTGGCTTGTCCCACTCCATGATACGGGTCTTGTCCTATTATTACTACTTTTACGTTATGTAAAGGCGTTGTATTATAAGCCGAAAAAATTTGATTGCTCGGTGGAAAAATCCTATATTTTTCCTTCTCTTCTACGAGCGTTTTCTTAATGTTTTTAAAATATTCTTTTTGGAACTCATCCGCTAAAACGGTCTTCCAACTCTCTTCTATTTTTGGTTCTACTGTCAATTTCAATGTTTTAATGTTAATAACTTTAGTTTTTGAATAGTTGTATAACGATGCAAATATTAATATGTTTGCGTTTTTAAAAAATAAATTATTTTTTTTTGGAGTGGAATACTTTTTGCAACCGACTCGAAAGAAAATTAATTTTTGTACATTATATAATAACAAACATAATGAAAATCGTTAAACCTTTACTTATAGCCGGAGTCATTTCAATGATGCTTCCATCTTGTTTTTTGTTTCAATCAAAACACCAAAGCTGTCCTGCTTATGGTCAACAACACTTTAAAAAAGACAAAAAAATGGATGTTCGCAATGCTGATGAAAAAGAAGTTTCACAAAAGGCTTAGGAATAGTTTCTAAAATTTACCATACAATAAAAAAAGACGAACCAATGGTTCGTCTTTTTTTGTATCCATTTTCAATATTTAAGTGGTTTCCGTAACTAAAGTATAGCACTTTCTGCATAAAGGTTCGTACTCATCCACTTCTCCCAATAACACCAGTTTTTCTTCAGCAGTTTTTCTGTGAGAAAACTGGGCTAAATCTCCGCAATTCATACAAATAGCATGAACTTTGGTTACATATTCGGCTTTTGCCAATAAAGCAGGAATAGGGCCAAAAGGATTGCCGGCAAAATCCATATCCAACCCCGCTACAATTACTCGAATACCGGAATTAGCCAATTTTTCACAAACCATAGGTAACTGCTCATCAAAAAATTGAGCTTCGTCAATACCGATTACATCAACATCATTCGCTAACAAAAGGATATTTTCAGAAGCCGGAACAGGAGTAGAACGAATACTTGTCCCCTGATGACTTACCACATCGTTTTCATCATAACGGGTGTCAACCGAAGGTTTGAAAATCTCCACTTTCAATTTGGCAAATTCAGCCCTTTTTAATCGGCGAATTAATTCTTCTGTTTTCCCCGAAAACATTGAACCACAGACAACTTCTATCCAGCCTTTTTGCTGTTTTTTATTTCCTTTTTGTTCTAAAAACACAATTTATTCCAATAGTAAATGTTAATAAGTTCGCTAAAGGTAATAAATATCGCAACAATTATTTAATGAAATTTGACAAGGGTTTTCAACAAAACAAAAATTATGAGCAACAAAAGCGAATACAAAGACTTAAACAAACTAATCCGTTCGTTATCCAATAATATAGAATCATTAGAAAACGGAACACTTTCGGTGTATGATTTAGAAATTTTGTTGGACAATGCCAGAAACATTCACGAACGTATAACCGTCTTACATTATTTGGCTATAGAAAAGGAAGTCAAAGGAACTCAACAAGAGGAAAAAGTAAAAGGTATTCGTTTTGATTTTTCTCCCCCAAAAGAAGAGGTAGCTCCCAACCAAACTAATTTAATTGACGCGATTGAAACAGAGCACCACATTGAGGCTGTAAAAAAATCTATCGGAGAGCAAAAGCCTCTTTTTGATATTGAAGAAAAAAAAGAAGAAACTCAAGACAAAAGTATAAACACGCAAAGAACTAACCCAAATCCTTCCGAAAAAGAAGAATTTGCCCCTACTGTTAATGACCGTTTTGCAAACCGAGCCGAACCAACGTTAGCCGAAAAACTCAGTCAACAACCTATTTCGGATTTAACAAAAGCTATCGGTCTAAACCAAAAGTTTTTGTTTATGAACGATTTATTTGAAGGAGAAAATGAAGCCTACAAACAAGCCATAACCGCTTTAAATTCTTTCAATTCTTTTATAGAAGCTGATGAATATATAAACAATGTACTAAAACCTCAATACAAATGGGATGCAAACAAACCCACGACAAGTGAATTTATTAATTTGGTTAAACGCAGGTTTTTATAACTCTAACTATAAGAACTAACAAAATAAGTTTATATTAGTCGCCAAATATAAACTTATACTATGAAACCACTTGTAAGTATCATTATGGGGAGTACCAGTGACTATCCGGTTATGGAAAAAGCAGCCAAATTCCTTAACGACCAACAAATTCCTTTTGAGATTAATGCCTTATCGGCTCACAGAACACCGGAAAAGGTTGAAGAATTTGCATCACAAGCCTACGATAGAGGAATACGAGTAGTAATTGCCGCAGCAGGAATGGCAGCTCACTTACCCGGTGTAATTGCCGCAATGACTCCTGTCCCTGTTATTGGTGTTCCTATTAAAGCTTCTTTGGAAGGGCAAGATGCTTTGTTATCCATTGTACAAATGCCTCCGGGAATTCCCGTGGCAACCGTTGGAATAAACGGTTCGCTTAACGCCGCAATTTTAGCAGCTCAAATATTAGGGGTAAACAACAAGGAGATTTTTGATAAAACCGTAGCTTACAAAGAAGGACTGAAACAAAAAATAATCAAGGCAAATCAGGAACTTTCTAAAGAAAAATTTGAATATCGTGTTTTTTAATTGCTTTAGGCAACCTTTATAAAAACAGTAAGTTATTAACCCGTAAAAATAAATATAAAAACAAACAAATATGAAAAAAAATGTACTTTCAATTATGGCAATAGGAATTGCCGGACTTTCGTTGTTTTCTTTTACTAGAAACAATAAGGAAATAATGAGTTTTTCTCACTACAATGCTCGTGTTAACGGAGCACCTTTTGGAACAACCGGTGCTCCCAGTGAAATGAATTGTACTCTCTGTCATTCCGGTACTGCAATCCCTAATTCTAATGTAGTAACTATCAATTTTTCAGGAACTAATAATAAATATGTTCCAGGTTCTACTTATACTGTTAGTATTACTGTTGCGAGTGCTTCTCCTAAGAATGGGTTTGAAACGACTGCACTAGAAGACGCAGGAAACACAAATTCAGGAACTTGGGTAATCACTAATGCTACGAATACACAACCGGTTACTGGTGCTAATTCTAGAAATTATGTTACACACACACAAGCGGGAACCGTTCAAACAACTTGGTCTTTTGATTGGACAGCTCCGGCAGCGGGAACAGGGGATGTTACCATTTATACTGCCGGTATGATTGCTAATGGAGATGGTTCTTCTTCCGGCGATGAAGTCCACTTAAATAAACTAACCATTCAAGAAGATACCTCTAATGATATTCTTGAACAGAGTGCTTCTACTGAATTGGATAACAGTTTTAAAGTGCTAAATAATCAAGGAGAGGTAAGATTGTCATTTGAAGCTCAAAAAGAAGGCATGGCTAAAATTTCAATTTTATCGATGGAAGGTAAAATTGTTAC
>JALTUD010000619.1 GCA_027047735.1 Flavobacteriales bacterium
ATCTAATATCTTCATTACCTTGTTACACCAAAGAAAATGTGGATAAGCAAAGAGGAAACGGTGTTTTTGACGCATCAATTAAAGCCTTAAAAATGTTAAACGCAGTCGGATACGGCAAGGAACAAACAGGTCTGCAACTGGACTTAGTTTACAACCCGGGAGGCATTTCTTTGCCCGGCAATCAATTTGCTTTAGAGAAAGATTACAAAAGAGAGCTGAAAGAACTATTTAATATTTCATTCAATCATTTATTTACAATTACAAATTTACCCATCAGTCGTTTTTTAGATTTTTTAATTGCATCGGAACGGTACGAAGAATACATGAAGAAATTAATCACTAATTTTAATCCTTATGCAGTAGATGCCGTTATGTGTAAAGAAATGATTTCTGTTCGTTGGGATGGAGCAATATACGATTGCGACTTTAACCAGATGTTGGAATTAAAAGCAAACGTTCCTTTTCAGCATATTAAAGATTTTAATGAAAAGGACTGGCAAAACAGAAAAATTGTTGTCGGTCAACATTGTTACGGTTGTACCGCCGGCGAAGGAAGTAGTTGCCAGGGGAGTTTGGTCAATAATTAAACAAGTTTAGAACGACAATGCACAAAGAGATTATCGGAGAGTTTATCGGAACGTTTGTTTTAGTATTTATAGGTTTAGGAACGGTAGCATGGGCTGTTTTATTTGGCAATTTACAGTTATATGAAATAGCTGTCTTATGGTGGATAGGCGTAACATTAGGTATCTATTCTTCAAAAAAAATATCTAACTCTCATCTAAACCCTGCGGTTTCTTTTGGTTTTCTATTACAAAAGAAAATATCTTTGAAACAATTTATAGCTTATAATTTTGCTCAATATACAGGTGCGTTGCTCGCTGCTATTTCCATCTATTTGATTTTTGAACATCAAATAGAAACTTTTGAAACAGCTAACGGAATTATAAGAGGTAATGAATCATCTAAACAAACAGCTATGATTTTTGGTGAGTTTTACCCCAATCCTACTAATACAAATTTGGAAAGTCTTTCTACATTCACAGCCTTTATATTAGAAGCCTTTGGAACATTTTTTATAATGCTTATGATTCTTGTTCTCACTTCTTTGGGTAAGAAAATCGAAAAATTTTTACCGATATTAATTGGAGCGTCTGTTGGCTTGGTTATCTATTTCATTGCCCCCTATACCCAGGCAGGTTTTAACCCTGCCAGAGATTTAAGCCCTAGGTTGTTTAGTGCTTTTGAAGGTTGGGGCAAAGTTGCTTTTGATTTACCATCTTATGGTTTTATTACCGTGTATGTTATCGCTCCTTTTGTGGGAGCTTATTTAGCGAGCAGTTTATTTTCGAGAATAATACAATTTAAACATTGAAGTGGTAAATACCTTTGATTGCCCCTTTCTTACCGATCTTTTTACATTCGTAAGGGATTGGTATCCCTAATACAAGCAAAATAGACGATAGAAAGCGTTTTTTAATTCCTTATCCTTCTTCCAAAAAATATTTCCATAGCGGGTGCTATGCAAAGTTTTTATTCATCGTCTAAGAAAACAAAAATTCACTTTCTTGCTTCCAATTTTATCCACGTTAGGGATTGTATCCCTAACACGGGACATCTGAGCACAATAAAACGGTTTTATTTTCCTTATACTTCTTCAAAATTATTTTCCATAGCTGGGGCTATGCAAAAGAATTTTTCATCGTCTAAGAAAACTAAACTCCGTTTTCTTTGCACTCACCTGTCCCGCGTTAGGGATAGAACGGCGTGTTTGAACTCCTTTTTGCCCTCCTCCTTTTGAGGGCAAAAAGAGTGAGTAGTGATAGCCCGACCCTCATTGGCAAAACAAACGTTCCGCCTTAGCGGTATGTTTGTTTTGCTAATGAGGGGAACGCCCAAATTCTACCCTCTGGTAAAGATAAATTCATTTTCGGTTGACAAACGGGGATTAAAAATATACCCATTTTTATCGAAGGTCTGTAACTCTTCTTTTTTTCTTAATTTGTTTTGTATAATATAACGTGCCATTTCGCCACGTGCCTTTTTTGCATACATCATCACAATTTTATAGGTGTCGGCTTTTTTATCTTTAAAGTTGCAGGTTATTACTTCTCCTTTTAACTCTTTTTTATTAATGGCTTTAAAATATTCGTTGGATGCTAAATTAACTAATATTCCATCGTCCTCTTTCAATTCGTTATTGATATAATCGGTGATTTTTTGTTGCCAAAATTGATATAGATTCTTTGTATTCTCATCTATTTGTAAGCGCGTTCCCATTTCTAAACGGTATGGCTGAATTAGGTCTAGAGGACGTAAAATACCGTATAGACCACTGAGAATACGCAATGATTTTTGGGCTTGTTGTATTTCCTTTAAAGAAAGTGTATCGAGTTGAAGCCCTTTGTAAACTTCGCCTGTAAATACAAATCCTGCTTGTTTGGCATTTTGTAATGTAAACGGAAGATGCCATTGCTGAAATCTGTGATAATTGAGTTCAGCCAGTGCGGGACTTATTTTCATCAAAGACTTTATATCTTCTACGGAAAACTTTTTTAACAAAGCTACCAACTGTTCGCTTTCTCGGGGGAACGATATGGATGAATATTGATTTACAGGGATTTGTTTTTCGAAGTTCAATGATTTTGCGGGCGATATTACAATTTTCATCTCTTATTTATTTTGCTGTAAAAATTATCGTATAATTTGTTCCTTTTCCGTCGCTATGCAGACGCACGGTTCCGTCTAATTGATCGACTAAGGTTTGAATTAAATCCATCCCCATTGTAGTTGGATGTTCCCAATGAACGTCCGGAGGCATCCCCACACCATTGTCTCCAATATATACGGTTGTTACCTTGTCTTTATCTTGTCTTATTTTGATTGTGATTATTTTTTTGTTGCTGTTAATTCCTTTAAAAGCATATTTAAAGGCATTGGAAAGAATTTCATTGACAACAAGTGCGAAGGGAACTACAGAGTCAATACCCAAATAAATATGTTCATCTATATCCAATTGTAATTCTATATCGTTTTCTACCTCATAGCCGGATTGGATATCATGTACCAATTCAGAGATGTAATTTTTTAGATTTAACTTAGAGAAATCTTTTGATTCGTATAAGGTTTGATGTATTTTAGACATCGATAAGATTCGATTTTGACTTTCTTTAAAAATATCACGCACTTGTTCATCATCGGTATAATACATTTGAATATTAAACAATGAATTTATGACCTGCAAGTTGTTTTTTACGCGGTGATGAATTTCTTGAAGCAGAACTGTTTTTTCTTCATTTTGCCTTTGAATTTCTTCTGTCCTTTCTTTTACTTTTTGTTCCAGTTCTTCTTTTGATATTTTTAAATCTCTGTTTCTCACGAAAACAAAATTATAATACAAGGAAACAATAAGCAGAGTGGCTAATAAAGCAAACCACCATTGGGTATAAAAAGGTGGTGGTGGAGAATCGACATGTACTTTACAAGTGTAAACTTCGGGGGAAGACTTGACTTTATTTGTTGTGGCTTTTACTTTGAATATATATTCTCCAGGCGGAATATTAGAATAAACGGCATAGCGAGTGGGTGTCTGACGAAACCAAGTAGAGTCAAAATTTTCCAATTTATAAGAATACCGTACATCTTTAGCTTTCTTTAAATCTATTCCTAAAAACTCAAAAGTAAGGTGATTTTTATCGTGAGGTAAAACAACACTATCAGGAACACCGAAATAGTTCAGCTGTCCTTTTTTGTAGATGGAGTCAAGAGGATTTAAAAATAATTTAATCTCAGTTAGATATAATGGATAGCTATCATATTGATTTTCTTTTTGATTGGCTTTAAACTTAAATACACCTTTGATAGTAGCAAAATACAAATCTCCGTTTTTGGAACGAAATGTTCCACGGGTATTACATTCTTCTCCTGAAAAACCATCTTCTTTACCAAAAAAATCAATGTCTATAATCTCGCTATTCTCATCGATTGTTATTTTGTCCAACCCTCGATTTGTTCCGACCCAAATATG
>JALTUD010000620.1 GCA_027047735.1 Flavobacteriales bacterium
ATAAAATATAAAGAAATATAAGGACACTAAAAATATTTTATTGTGCTTAGATTAACTGTGTTAGACGATCCCTAACGCACGTGAAATGAATGTAAGAAAGTAGAGTTTGTAGTTATCAGAAGACAAATAAAAACATCAACTATCCATAACATATAAAATAGAATTGTATTTTTGTTTGCCTTACTAAATACAAGGAACTCAATAAAGAACAACAATTTGAACAAAGAACAATTAAAATCAGCTTATAAAGACGCGTTTTCCACCATTCAAATCAGTGAAGAATTAAAAAAAGAAAATGCAAAAGTTCATCTAAAAGGCGTAGCAGGTTCTGCCGATGCCTTATTGGCAATTGGTGTAACATCTTTACTGAACGGAAATTATCTCTACGTCCTACGCGACAAAGAAGAAGCTGCCTACTTCTTCAATAACTTAGAAAGCTTACTCAAAGACGAAAGAGGAGTTTCTCTCTTATTCTATCCGGCTTCTTATCGTCGCCCTTACCAAATAGAAGCCTTAGATAATGCAAACGTTATCCAACGAACAGAAGTATTAGATACAATACAAAAAAAACGAAAAAGAATATTACTGGTAACCTACCCCGAAGCTATAGTCGAAAAAGTCATCAGCAAAAAAGAATTTAACAAAAGTATTCTCGAGTTGGAAGTAAACACCGAATACGAGATAGACTTTATCAACGAACTGTTAATTGAACACGATTTTGAAAAAGTAGATTATGTATATGAACCCGGTCAATTTGCTGTTCGTGGCGACATCGTTGACATCTATTCATTTTCCAATGACCTGCCCTACCGGTTAGAGTTCTTTGGAGATGAAATAGAATCCATTCGTATTTTCAACCCCGAAGATCAACTTTCCGTTACCACCCTAAAAAAGATAGCCATAATACCCAATGTCAATAATAAACTACAAGAAGTAAACAAAACCTCCTTTCTTTCATACATTCCAAAAGACACAAAAATATGGATAAAGGATTTTGATTA
>JALTUD010000621.1 GCA_027047735.1 Flavobacteriales bacterium
CCGGTGTACGGTATAACCCATTCTATCGAGTAGAAGAAAACGAATATTGGGAGCATCGGCGTCTAAGCTAAGTATGACGGCATCTTTACTAATATTTAATTCGTCAAGGAGTTGGTCGGCACCTGTGTAGTTGCTAATGGTCATTTCTTGTTGTCGCCACACGGTTTCTGTTCTTTGTCTTTGAGCGTCTAATGAATGTTCTACAGTGCCGTAGCTTGCAAAGAAGATATAGAATAGACCGGCTAATGAGACCATAAATCTTTTTATCTCTATATAGGTAATCACGGTAATCGTGAAAATGATAAACAGGATAAAAAAAGTATCCAAAAAATAGTAATCGTGTTCGCGAAATTGTTTAAGCATCAAATAAGAATAGGAAATCACGCCAATTGCAACGATGCCCATTTGCAAAAACAATTCTTTGTGAACTGTATCTATTTTTTTTGTTCTAAGAAATTGTATAACTGCGAGCAGACCACCTATAAAAGCACTCAAATAGTGCCATTTGGTAAGGTAGTGGTATTTCCAATTGTCTAAGGATTTTAGCAAAATTTCTTTTGCTATCGTAAGGTTTTCGGGTGTAAGTGGTTTGCCTAGAAATATAGAACCGTAGATACTTCTTAAATAGGTATTGTAAAGGAAATATCCGATAACGGCGGAAAATGAAAGCACAATGGCAATAAATTGTTTGGCTTTCCATTTTTTATGAATCAACATTTTAAGAATTTCTTGCCCCGATATAGCAATTAAATAGATAGCAAAAGGAGTTCTTATCAAGGTTGCCAGTGTAACAAAAAATAAGGAGTACTTAAAATAGTTAAACTTTTGTTCTTTTATATATTTGACGTAAAAATAGTAGGCAATAATCGTATTAGATATCGCCGGAATTGTCGGTAGAAATCCATCTTGATAATACAGGTACACCGGCGAAAACCAAACCAACAGAACAGTAAAAAAGGCTTTTATATCATTCCCATCAAGGGCTTTGATTAATAGAAACAGAAAATACAAACCAACAATGCTATATATCAAAGTATAGCTTCTATATACCCAAGGATTTTCGGTATCAAAAACCTTCATTAACGTGGCAACTATGTAAGGATTTACCGGAAAATCGGCAGAAGTATTACCATTTTTATCAGCAGTTTGAAATGAATCTGAAAACTGAGGGTTAATAGTAAAAGTTTTCGGATGAAAAAAATCCATACCATTATCAATAAACCCTCGCGACAAGGCATAATAATCACTTTGTGCCCACGCGTGAATGTACTGCGGAAAGCTATTCATTTCTTTTCGGTGCAAAGAGAATCCGAGAAGTAAAAATAGCGTAAATAAGACCGTTTTTTTTACAGATGACTTCATTTACAATTTTATTATTTCGCTGTTTTCACTATTTTCGAGAACAAGAATAGCCGGCGAACCGTAATAATACACATTTCCAAGACTTAACAATCTCAATTTCATTTCATTTTGCACATTTACCGTAACATTCGCATCGCTTTTATTCACTAGAGATAAAAAATCCAAAAAAAGATGCTGAAAATCTACCTTACTCATTCCATAATGATAAATTTCCGCACTTACAGCTGAGCCTGTTATCTTCCCATCCACCGTACCATTGACCAATTTAATAACCAAACTATTGGTGTTTACGTCAATATTTACCGTTGAATTTGAAGAATGAGCATAAATATGCACTACCTCATTCGCAATCGTATTAAGCGAACGAACAGAACCATTCCCAAGCATCTTCAACACACTGATGTTTCTATAATGAGCCTTAACCGTTGTTTTTTTCTTGTATTTTCGTAAATAATTACATCGGTTTTTATCCTTAATTGTCAAAAGACTATCCTCAATGTCAACAGCAATAAAAGGCGATAGGTGTTCGTAAGACAATACTTCCAAATAGTCCGTAGAGTCCCGAATCAATTCCAGATTAATGTTATTATAAACAGCAATCCCCTTAAAATCGTCTTGAATCTCAATTCTTCGGATAGATGCTTTCCCCGCCGATTTTAAACAAGTTCGTTCCTCCGCTTTCCGACATTGCGTCAGCAAAAAGATAAGAAAAATAAAAAAGGTTACTCGTGCCATCGGGAATGAAATATTAAGAAGACAAAGATAATATTTTGGGCGTTCCCTTTACGGCATAAAACTATTTTTCGTTCCAACGAAAAATAGTTTAACGCCGTAAAGGTCGGGCTATCACTACTCACTCTTTTGTGTTGCATAAGTGCAACAACACAAAAGGAGTTCAAACACGCCGTTCTATCCCTAACGTGGAATGAAATAAGTGCAAGAAAGTGGAATTTGTAGTTCTCAGACGATGAATATTTTCTTTGCATAGCCCAGCTATGGAAATAAAATATGAAGAAGTATGAGGGCGACAAAACCGCTTTATGTGCTTACTTTCATTTCATGTTAGGGATACCAATCCCTAACGCAGTTGAGATAAGTGCAAAGAAAACGGAGTTTAGTTTTCTTTACACGAAAAAAACACCCCAAAAACATAAAAAAACAAATAGTTTTACTATCTTTATCAGAATAATAAAAACACACGATTGAACGAACAATTATACATATCAAATTCTGTATTATACGCTATTCTATATAAAGTGTTTATTGTTATAAACACAATACTGAATAACATAGCAGAAACAATACTTATTCTTGTAGAAAAAATAAAGTATAAGACAGGTCAAACGCTACCCGAAGTAACCGTTCAGTTTTATGCACGATATAATAATAAGTATATAAAGAATTATGCTTTAATGATATATAAAGCACAGCTATGTTTCTATTCGAATGGGGTAAGATTATTAAAATCAGTTAGTTGTAAACAACAAAAAGAAGGAGTTCGAAATCAAACAAACCGAAGTTTCCCAACGCCGAACATCGTATTCTGTGCTGACTATTACCCCTTTGGTATGGCTATGGAGGGAAGATTTGGGAGTGTTGGAAATTATAGGTATGGGTTTAATGGTATGGAGAAGGATGATGAAGTGAAAGGAGCGGGGAATAGTTATACTACAGAGTTTAGGCAGTTAGACCCAAGAACAGGGAGATGGTGGTCGACAGACCCAATTACTCACCCTCAATATAGTCCGTATTCTACTTTTGATAATAATCCTATTTACTATAGTGACCCTAGTGGAGCGGATAGTGAAACTGACCCACCAAGAGGAGGAGGAAGTGATGAGAATAATTATGAGGGAGAGGTTATAAATAAAGGGGCAGGTTGTCAAGAGTATATTTATTCTTGTGGTACTGTCAATGATGATGGAACTGTAAATAATGATGGAGGTTTTGTGCGTCCTCATCAGTATTCAGGAGCTGGAAGTTATGGTAGAGCCATGGAACAGTATAACTCTAGTAAAGGAAAACCAAAAGGTATAGATGCTTTTGTTCAAGCAATGTATAATTATGATAATGCTGAGTGGAATTTAGCTAGACAGTATAATAACAATGGATTTAGGTTTAAAACAGTAGTCCCTATACCAGCAACAGGAGGTTTGTTTACTTTGGAAACAGAAATAGGTGTTCATAATGTTCATAATGATGATTTCGTTCCTTTTTATAATCAAACATTGACTTTTAATCTGTTTGGTGGAAGTTTAGGTTTTGGAGTAGGTTTTAATTATAGTAAAGTTCACCCAAATATAAAAATGTATACTAAATATGGAGCAGGAGTAAGAATATCCTATTATTACGCTGAAGTAACAAATAAGGATCTGACAGCTGAATTAGGTTTTTATCAAAAAAATATCACATTATTAAGTTCAGCTGTATGGTTTACTGAAGGCTATACAGGGAAAAACGTCAAATACCTATCTAAATATGTCAGAAGTACGAAAAAGCCGTTTTTAACATTAGGTTTTTCGATTGATATAACTGATGAATTAAATAAAAGGAATTATGAGAAGTTGTTTAAAGATTTAAAACCTCAAATAGAGGCAGGATTTAAAGAACTTGAAAAGATAGTAACAGGAGAATGAAAAAAAGAATAAGAACAATAATACTG
>JALTUD010000622.1 GCA_027047735.1 Flavobacteriales bacterium
TGGCACTTTCCGTTTTTATTATAGCTCTGTTGGTGTTTGTTTATTTGGTAAAGGTACATGCCGATTTGGACGGCAAGAGAAAGTATTTTCAACGTAAAGCACAGCTGAATCAAGTAGAATTGGAGGTCTTGAAAGGAGATTTTCGGCACTTAGATACAGGCAAAGAATTTTTAAACCCAAACCATTATTACAGTTATGATATAGATTTGTTTGGCGAGGGTTCGTTTTTTCAATATTTCAATCGCACTAAAACACAGGGCGGGAAACTGTTTTTAAGTCGTCTTTTACAAGCGAATGATATTGAAGGAGTTGAAGAAAAACAAAACGCAATAAAAGACCTTTCGGAAGATGTGGAGTGGCGTCAACATTTTTGGGCGTCGTTGGATAAAGAAGAACAGCCCGAACAGATTAGGGATTTATTACAATGGGTGGTTTCCTATCAATCGTACTTATCCAAATGGAGAGCTGTGTTGTTTATTTTTCCCTTGCTTTCTATCGTTTTGATTTACGCCCTTTCGATAGGACTTATCCCGACATTGCTTTTTGTGGGTTGGTTCGGATTAGGATTGCTGATTACAGGGAAATTTGTTGCCAAAACCGGCGAAGTCAACGAACAAGCCAATAAATTGGCAGAACAAATAAACCATTATGCCACTTTATTGGAAGCTGTTGAAAAAAAAGAATTTAAGAGCAAAAACAACCGTTTTTATCAAGAACAAATTAACACCTCAACAGAAAAGGCTTCAACATCTTTGCGTAAGATGAGTGTATTGCTCAATCGGTTAAACAGTCGCGAGAATCTTCTTGTTGCCATTGTCGGAAATGCTCTTTTTCTGTGGGAGTTAAACGCTGTTTACCGCTTCGAAAAATGGTTAGAAACGCACAAACAAAATTTACCGCATTGGTTTGAAACCATTTATTATTTCGATGCCGTTCTATCGTGTGCCAATTATGCCTTTAATCACCCTTCGGATACCTATCCGCTGATAAGCACTAACAACTTGATATTACAAGCTCAACAATTAGGACACCCCTTACTAAAACCACAAAAACGAATTGACAATGATATTGAAATAGAAAAAAACAGTTTTGTCATTATTACAGGAGCAAATATGGCAGGAAAAAGCACCTTTTTAAGAGCCGTTTCCCTAAGTCTTGTACTCGCCAACGCAGGGATGCCCGTTTGTGCAAAACGCTATACCTATACCCCGATTAAGCTCATTACAAGTATGCGAACTTCCGATTCTTTAAAAGACGATGAATCTTACTTCTTTTCAGAATTAAAACGACTTAAATTTATAGTCGATAGCATACAAAACGACACTTATTTTATCGTGTTGGATGAAATCCTAAAAGGAACAAACAGCAAAGACAAAGAAGCAGGTTCAAAGAAGTTTGTAGAACGCCTGGTTCGTTCGGGTTCAACGGGAATTATCGCCACTCACGATTTGTCGTTGTGCGAAATCAGTAACCACTACCCGCAAGTTGTCAACCACTATTTTGATGCCGAAATCATAAACGACCAATTGCACTTCGATTATAAAATAAAAGACGGAGTCTGCCAAAATATGAACGCATCTTTTCTGTTAAAGAAAATGGGAATTGTAGAAAATTAAAAGGTTTTGGGCGTTCCCATTACGGCATAAAAAAGCAATTTCGTTGCACTACATTACTTTTTAACGCCGTAATGGTCGGGCTATCACTACTCACTCTTTTGTGTTGCATAAGTGCAACAACACAAAAGGAGTTCAAACACGCCGTTCTATCCCTAACGTGGAATGAAATAAGTGCGAGAAAGTGGAATTTGTAGTTCTCAGACGATGAATATTTTCTTTGCATAGCCCCAGCTATGGAAATAAAATATGAAGAAGTATGAGGGCGACAAAACCGCTTTATGTGCTTACTTTCATTTCAGGTTAGGGATACCAATCCCTAACGCAAACATCTGCAACACATTGATTATCAACAATAAAAAAATAACCGCAAAAAAAAACTTACTTTTTTTCTTGCAGAAAGAAAATAAATACATAAATTTGCAACCGCAAGTCAAAAATGCTTCTTTAGCTCAGCTGGTTAGAGCACCTGACTGTTAATCAGGGGGTCCAAGGTTCAAGTCCTTGAAGAAGCGCAAAAAGCAATCTCGAAAGAGGTTGCTTTTTTTGTTTCCGGACTTTTGTTATTCCCAATATAAAATGTAAATTTAAGGTTTCGTATTTGCCATTTGTTTAAATGGTATGAACAACCGGCAGAATTAATAAAACAATCATTCAACACAATATACATTATGGAAAAAATTCTTGTAGTAGATGACGAACGTCCAATAAGAAGCACCTTGAAAGAAATATTAGAATTTGAAGGCTTCAAAGTCGATTTGGCAGAAGACGGACAACAAGGGTTGGAAATGATTTTGAAAAATAAATACGACTTGATTTTAACGGATATAAAAATGCCTAAAATGGACGGAATGGAACTGTTAAATGCCATTTCCGAAAAAGGAATAGAAGCACAAGTCGTTATGATTAGCGGACACGGAACGGTAGAAACCGCCGTTGAAGCCATCAAAAAAGGAGCGTATGATTTTATCCAAAAACCTTTAGACTTAAATCGAACGTTGGTAACCCTCAGAAATGCTTTAGATAAAAAAGAAATTGTAAAAGAAGTCAAAAAGCTAAAGCGTAAAGTCAGCAAGAGTAAACTAACCGAAATTATAGGCGAATCAAAGCCCATTGCCGACATCAAAGAAATGATAAACAAAGTTGCCGATACCGATGCTCGTGTTTTTATTACAGGAGCAAATGGTGCGGGAAAAGAATTGGTAGCTCGACAACTGCACGAAAAAAGCAAACGCAGTAAGATGCCGTTTGTTGAGGTTAATTGTGCCGCGATACCTTCCGAATTAATCGAAAGTGAATTATTCGGACACGAAAAAGGAGCTTT
Organism: Flavobacteriales bacterium; assembly: GCA_027047735.1. GTDB lineage: Bacteria > Bacteroidota > Bacteroidia > Flavobacteriales_D > Parvicellaceae > S010-51. The sequence goes on from JALTUD010000622.1 coordinate 2,938, forward strand.
TACTTCTGCCCACAAACAACGAAAAGGAAAATTTGAACTCGCCGACGGAGGAACATTGTTTATGGACGAAATCGGTGATATGAGCTTGTCGGCTCAAGCTAAAGTGCTTCGAGCTTTACAAGAAAATAAAATCACAAGAGTAGGAGGTGATAAACAAATTAAAGTGGATGTTAGGGTGATTGCCGCTACTAATAAAGATATGCTGAAAGAAATAGAAGAAGGCAATTTTAGAGAAGATTTATATCATCGATTAAATGTAATACCGATTCACGTTCCTTCGCTAAACGAAAGAAGAGAGGATATTCCTTTGTTGGTTGATTATTTTCTGCAAATCGTTTGTGAAGACCAAGGCGTAGCACCTAAAAAAGTAACACCAAAAGCAATGAAAGCACTACAAAATATAGATTGGACAGGTAACATACGAGAATTGAGAAACGTCATTGAGCGATTGGTTATCCTTTGCGATAAAGAAATAACCGAAGCAGACGTAAATAGATACGCCAACCCAAAATAACGAGCTATGGAACTAGTGGGGAACGCAGCAATAATAAAGTTAGTCTTTCAAACTTTTCTTGTCTTAATCTTAGGAATGATTGTTTGGCGAGTTATGGTTGCTTATTCCAAAAGAAAAGCACAACCTAAGGGCAGTACTTATTTTGACTCAAAATATAAAGATAAATGGAAAAAGAAGCAGTAGTTGTAGGAGCAGGATTGGTAGGAGCGTTATGGTCGGTTTACTTAGTGAACTTAGGATATAAAGTTTCTATATACGAAACCCGTTCCGATATTCAAAAGGCAGAAATTAAGGCGGGAAAATCAATCAATTTAGCCTTGTCGGACAGAGGGTGGAACGCTCTTAAATATGCCGGAGTTGTTGACTTGATTCGTCCCATCGCTATTCCAATGACGGGGAGAGTGATGCACAGCACCATAGGAGAATTAACTTATCAGCCTTACGGGAAAGAAGGACAAGCTATTTTTTCGGTATCAAGAGGAGATTTGAATAAAAAAATGGTGGAAATTGCTCTTTCCAAAGGAGCAAAAATCTACTACAACCAC
>JALTUD010000623.1 GCA_027047735.1 Flavobacteriales bacterium
GGAAAGCCTAAGAGCCAACGGTATAAAAGCAGCTTATGTAAACAGTTCTCAGGATGTTATTGAAGAAAGAAGAGTTATTGAACAAGCTATTAACGGCGAGATAAAATTACTCTACGTTTCTCCTGAAAAATTATTTTCGATTACAGACACGTGGCTAAAAGATGTACGCGTTTCAATGTTTGCGATTGACGAGGCTCATTGCGTTTCGATGTGGGGACATGATTTCAGGCCGGAATACACACAATTGAGCACCATAAGACGACAGTTTTCGGACGTTCCATTTATTGCTTTGACGGCTACTGCCGACAAAACCACTCGAAAAGACATTATTAAGCAATTAGGTTTAAAGAAAGCTACGATTTATATTTCTTCTTTCAATCGCGAAAACCTAAGTTTAGAAGTTCGAGCCAGTGTACCTAAAAAGAAAAAAATAAAGGAAATCATTTCGTTTATCGAAAACCGCCCGAACCAGTCGGGCATCATCTACTGTTTAAGCAGAAAGCAAACCGAAGAAATCGCCAACGAATTGCGACAAAACAACATTGAAGCCCAAGCCTATCATGCAGGGTTGCTGGCTAATAAAAGAGCTCAAATTCAGGAAGATTTTATCACGGACGATTTGCAAATTATTACAGCAACCATTGCCTTTGGTATGGGGATAGACAAATCTAACGTTCGTTGGGTTATCCATAATAACCTTCCTAAGAACATTGAAGGATATTACCAAGAAATAGGAAGAGCAGGAAGAGACGGACTACCGAGCGAGACCATCATGTATTACAACCTTGCCGACCTTATGGTTTTAAAAAAATTCGCGGACGGTAGTTCTCAAACACCTATTTATGAAGAGAAACTGAATCGTATGCTCAACTATGCCGAAGCTACTTCTTGTCGTAGAAAAATACTTTTGGCATATTTTGGTGAAGATTTAAAACAGGATTGCGGGAATTGTGATGTATGCAAAAATCCTCCCCAATTTTTAGACGGTACTATCATCGCTCAAAAAGCCTTATCGGCAGTAAAACGCACCAACGAAGAGATTGGAACAAATATGCTTATCAATATTTTGAGAGGCAGTAGCAACCAAGAAATTTACAGTAGAGGCTACCAAAACATTAAGACTTACGGAGCCGGTCGCGACATCAGTTTCAGGGATTGGCAACATTACATCAATCAACTGATTAATATCGGTGTAATGGAAATTGCTTATGACGAAGGATTTCGATTGAGAATCACACAATTTGGAAATGAAGTATTGTTCAGAAACCGAAAAGTAAAACTAACTCAACCCGTTGACCGCAAAACTCAAAAGGCTAAAAAAGAAAAGAAAACCAAAAAGAAATTGACCAAAAACGAACAAATATTTGAAGAATTACGTCAATTACGAGGAGAAATAGCTAAAGAACAAGGTGTGCCGGCTTACATCGTTTTTCATGATTCTTCCCTTGTTCAAATGGCGAACGACCTTCCGATAACTGAAGAAGAATTTTTGGCTATTCAGGGAGTCAGCAACGTAAAATTGGAACGCTACGGAAAACCATTTTTAGAATTATTACAAAAAATATCAGGCAAAAAATTAAGTACTTACGAAATAACCTACCGTTTCTACAAACAAGGACTCTCTCCCGAACAAATCAGTTTGGAAAGAGATTTTAGTATCACCACAATATTTTCTCATTTTGCCAAGTTGTACGAAGACGGAAAGGATGTTAATTTACGCGACTTTATTACCCAAAAAGAAATAGATGAAGTTTACGAAGCCTACCAAGAGCTAAAAGAAGATAATGCACTAAGACCCTATTTTGAGTATTTTAATGAAACGAAACCTTATTACAACATTCGTTTGGCTCTTGCCGTATTGAGGAAAGAAGGAAAAATAAAACCAAGAGAACAGGTTTAAACTAATTTTATACTTATGAATATTCCAAAGTATATCAAATTCTTGCTCGCTCATTATGTAGTAGGAATAATCCTTTTTTTTCTGTTTCGAGTTTTGCTTTATCTGACGTTTACGGCAGAACACAGCACCAACGTAATGAATGAATCCGAATCAGCCCTCCTCATAAAATCGTTCTTAATCGGTGTGCAATATGATTCTGTTATTTTAGGCTATATTTTAGCCCTTCCTACCTTAATTCTTACCTTCCTTTATTATATAAAACCAAAAGCTGACATCTACAAATACCTAAACCTGTTTATCTATTTGCTGATATTTATCGCTTTCTACTTCTCTTCGGCAGACATCCCCTATTTCAATTTTAATTTTGCCCGTATTTCGGCGGTTGTGTTTGAGCAAACAAAAAACGCAAGTACAACCCTTAAAATGATTATCGAAGAACCTCGATTTTCCATTTATATCATCGTTTGGATTATCTTCTTTGCTGTATATGTTTATATACTGAACAGAATAACCCAAAAAATAATTCTACAAAAAGAAACAAAGCTACCAACACAAAAAAAGGCAGGCTTTACCTTCCTTGCTTTATTCCTGATTTTCTTTGCCATAAGAGGACGTATCGACAGCCCTATTAGAATCAATCATTCGTTTTTTTGCAACAATTCTTTTTACAATCAATTAGGGTTGAATCCTACTTTTGTTTTAATCAAAAGCTATTTGCAAGACCAGAGTATCAAAATAATGAAAAACGAAACAGCTCTAAAAAAGGTTCAACAGCAACTCGGCATACAACAAAATTTAGATGATATTTCTCCTTTGGCAAGAAAAGTTCAATCCAATGAAACACCACTCAAAAAAAATGTTGTATTGGTACTTATGGAAAGTATGTCCGCTAACAAACTTTCCCGTTACGGGAACAAAGACCGGCTCACTCCGTTTTTAGACAGTCTTGCCAGCCGGTCAATGTGTTTTGACAATATGTATTCCGCAGGTTTTCATACTTGCAACGGCATCTTTTCAACACTATACTCCTACCCATCCGTTTTGAGAGAACGACCGATGAGTGCCCTGCATATTAATTATTACCAAAGTTTATCAAATGTTTTTAAAAATTACGGATACGAAAATATTTTCTTCTTAACCAGCAACGAAACATTTGACAATGTTGGAACTTTTGTCAGTTCTAATGATTTTGATAAAATTGTTTCACAAAAAGACTATGATCCCAAATACGTCCAAAGTTCATTTGGCGTACCTGACCACGTTATGTTCGACTATTCATTTGAACACCTGAATAAAGTACAAAAACCTTTCTTTGCCACATTTCTAACCATCAGTGACCATGGTCCTTATATTATCCCCAAAGGAATAGACTTTACTCCAAAACAAAGCGACATCAAAAAACAAATAGTTGAATATGCTGACTGGTCGCTTCAACATTTTATGGAACAGGCAAAACAACAAGATTGGTACAAAAACACCATTTTTGTATTCATTGCAGACCACGGAGTAGTAATGGGAGAAGTAAACTATTCTCCACCACTATCCTTACACCACATCCCCCTCATCATCTATGCTCCGGATAGCAACATTATACAACCCAAAGCACTAAAACAATTTGCCATACAACCCGACGTACTGCCAACCGTTGCCGGGTTACTTAATTTTTCCTATATCAACCGAACATTCGGCATCGATTTAATGAAACAACAACGCCCTTATTCTATCTTTTCATCCGATGACAAATTATGCTGTATAGACAGCAACTATTATTATATCTATCGTAAAAACGGTGGAGAAGTACTCTATGACTTAAAAGATAAACAACCGCTAAACAAAATAAAAGAACATCCAAAAGTTGCAAAAAAAATGAAAGAGTACCTCATTTCCAATATGCAAACTACCAAATGGCTTATACAAAATAAGAAAACAGGAGAAAAATAAATTTTCACTTCACCTCGTACACAACAGCAAAATCAGATTGATACAGCTTATCCCAAGAACGTTCAGCAAACTCTATTCGTTTTAGTTCACACTTGTCATCGGTACTGCCAAAACCA
>JALTUD010000624.1:0-2830 GCA_027047735.1 Flavobacteriales bacterium
GTATTGGGAAAAAGAAAGATTCAAAAATTCTTAAAGTTTGTTGTTTTGAGCATAAGCAAAGAAAATATTCATCGTATAAGAATACTAAACTCCATTTTCTTTGCACTTATTTCAACTGCGTTAGGGATAGAAGCGGCATCCTTTTGCCCTCCCTCCTTTTGGAGGGCAAAAGATATAGCGGATAGCCCGACCCTGTTTTGCAAAATATATGTTTCGCGAGAGCGATATATTTATTTTGTAAAACAGGGGAACGCCCAAAAATAAATACTCCAATAATTATAAAAGGTCGTCGGATTGAGTATATTTGCTCCTATGTTTTTAAATAGTTTTTTTATTTTTCTGCTGTTTATTGTTGTTTTTTCGGGATTTGGACAAGATTTATCTCCGAAGAATAAAAAATCTAAATGGGGATTTGTTAATCAACAAGGAGAATGGGTGATTAAACCAAAGTTTTCTGAAGTGAAACCTTTTAAAGAAGGGCTTTCTTGTGTTAGAAAGAAAAATAAATGGGGTTACATTAACACGAAAGGAAAGACGGTAATCTCTTTTGTTTATTCCGATGCCCGCTCCTTTGAAAAAGAATTGGCTCCGGTTCGCTCATTAACTCCTTTACCGGGCGACACCAGAGCAAATCACAATCAATATAAATGGGGATTTATCGATAAGGAAGGACGATTGGTAATTCCATTTTTATTTAAACAGGTGCAAGATTTTGATTCTTTAGGGCGAAGTTTAGTTTCGCTGTATGGAATGAAAGAAGGGGAGCAATTTTGGATCAATCGAGAGGGAAAAGCTATTTCTCCACCATTTTTAAGTAAGGAAGATAAGAATGGAAAAATAAAACTGATTAACGAACGGAAAGATGGACGAAAAGTGTATAAATACATCTATCCGAACGGCACACAGATAACAAAATGGTATCTAAATGATTTTTCTTTGGAAGACACTTTAATCAAAGTATGGCTACCCTCCGATTTGGAAAACGATACTTTGCCTACTCAGGCTTTTGGAGGTAATGTAAAACGGAAATTATGTGCTATACTCAATACAGAAGGACAAGAAGTAAGCGATTGGTATTCTGAGATTGAGACATTTAGGTTTGGGTATGCTCCCGTAAGAAAAAATCATAAATACGGATTTATTGACTCAACTTATAATTTAGTTGTTTTACCGGAGTATAGAGAAGTTTCTTATCTGTCAGACAGCATATATAAAGGGCAAAGCGATTATGGTAAAACAACTTTACTGTCTTATAAAGGAGAGGAATTAAGCCTGTTTTCTTATGATTTTATTCCTTTTTCCGAGGTGTTATTTTTAGGAGTACACGAATTAAAATCAAAGTACAGAAGCGAAAAAAAATACGCCGTTTTTGATAAAACGGGAAAACAACGCACCGGGTGGTATGATAAAATACACCCCGCAAGCAACAAAGTGTTTCGCGTAGAAGAACTAAGATTATCAATTGTAGCCGGAAAAACCAAATACCTTACACAATATAATTATGTTCGCGAAGAGTCAGGAGAACTGATTTCCGATTGGCGAAACACAGCTAAAACAAGTTGGAAAGCCACAAGAGAGAAAAGAGATAGTATTTTGACTTATTTATTCGTGAAAAACATCGATGTTTTACTGGATAAAGAGTTCTTTCAAAACGTTTTTATACAAGAATTTGAAGTAAAGAAAGACGAACTCATATTTTCCGGCGGAGACTTTCATAACGGAATGGCTTTGATTTCTAAAACTACTGGTAAAGAAACAAAAACGAAAAACATACACGGAGTATCATTTCAAGAAGAACAAAAACGATTCGGTTATATCGACTGGTTCGGGCAATTGGTAATCCCTTGCAAATACAAACAAGCTTCAGCATTCAGAATGGGCTACGCCATAGTTGGTAACGGCGAAAAATATGGTATTATCAATCAAAAAGGGAAACAAATTCTACCGTATAAATACAACCTGTTAGGAGCTTATGGGGACGGACTGATACCTTACTTAAGCAACAAAAACAAATGGGGATACATTACCCTAAAAGGTGCAACCAAAATAAAACCGATATACGATGAAACATATCCTTTTTTATACGGTTTTGCTCCAGTACGGATTGGAAACAAATGGGGTTTAATCAATACAAGAGGAGATGAAGTGTTAGAAATAAAATACAGAAAAGCCCCAAAAATTTTATCCACAACAGAAGTAGAAGTACTAGAAAGCGGAGTAGGATACAGAGCAGTAAAAATTAGATAATTTAGATAATGATTTGGGCGTTTCCATTACAGCATAAAAAAGCAGTTTCGTTCGCACTACACTACTTTTTAACGCTGTAATGGTCGGGCTATCCGCTATATCTTTTGGGTTGCACATATGCAACAACCCAAAAGGATGCCGCTTCTATCCCTAACGCGGAATGAAAAAAGTGCAAGAAAGTGGAATTTGTTGTTCTCAGACGATGAATATTTTCCTTGCATAGCCCCAGCTATGGAAATAAAATATGAAGAGGTTATTTACAGTTTGGATATAAAAGTGAAATTAGATTATTTTCTTTTCAATCTAGGCATTTTTAAGAAGCATAGCCGTAACTATGGTTCGCAAAAATAACGACGAGTGAAATGAAAAGAACTAATTTTTAACTTATAAACAAGCTGTAATTAACCTCTACTAAGTATGAGGGCAACAAAACCGCTTTATGTGCTTACTTTCATTTCACGTTAGGGATACCAATCCCTAACGCGTGAGAACAAGAAATAGATGTGTTTCAATAATTCAAAACTGACATAAATCATAAAATAAAATGACGAATAAGAAGTGAAAGTTGTTAACGTCGTAGTAT
>JALTUD010000624.1:2840-3894 GCA_027047735.1 Flavobacteriales bacterium
GATAATGATTTGGGCGTTTCCATTACAGCATAAAAAAGCAGTTTCGTTCGCACTACACTACTTTTTAACGCTGTAATGGTCGGGCTATCCGCTATATCTTTTGGGTTGCATATATGCAACAACCCAAAAGGATGCCGCTTCTATCCCTAACGCGTGAGAACAAGAAATAGATGTGTTTCAATAATTCAAAACTGACATAAATCATAAAATAAAATGACGAATAAGAAGTGAAAGTTGTTAACGTCGTAGTATCTTTGCCAAATAATTCTTCATTATGGGAATAATATATCTAATGATAGGAGTCAGCTTCTCAATTGCTTTGTTTTTTTTAGCCTCTTTCTTTTGGGCTACAAAAACCGGACAATTTGATGATGATTACACCCCTTCGGTAAGAATGTTGTTCGATGATGAAATAACAGAAAAAGAAAATATAAACCAAAAAAAGCAAGTAAATGGAACTAGAAAAGTTTAGTTACGACAACAAGATTGTAAAGGCATTCGCCTATGCAACCTTAATCTGGGGAATAGTAGGTATGTCGGTTGGTTTAACCGTTGCCCTAAATTTAGCTTTTCCGGATTTTTTTAATCAGTATATGAATATTAAGATACTTTCTTTCGGAAGGTTGAGACCATTGCACACCAATGCAGTGATTTTTGCATTTGTAGGGAACGGTATTTTTACGGGGGTTTATTACTCACTTCAACGTTTGCTAAAAACAAGAATGGCGAGTGACGCCCTAAGTTGGATAAATTTTTGGGGGTGGCAATTTATTATATTGTGTGCAGCAATTACTTTACCTTTAGGATTTACATCGAGTAAAGAATATGCTGAATTAGAATGGTGGATAGACATCTTAATCACTTTAATGTGGGTAGCCTTTGGAGCAAACATGATTTGGACAATACTAAAAAGAAGAGTTCAACACATGTATGTTGCTATTTGGTTCTACATCGCTACTTTCATCACTGTTGCCATGTTACATATCTTTAACTCGTTGGAGTTACCGATTTCTTTCATGAAAAGTTATTCTTGGTACTCAGGAGTTCAAGACGC
>JALTUD010000625.1 GCA_027047735.1 Flavobacteriales bacterium
ATCCTAAACTAATCAACGATTAATTCTACAAATACAACAATTTATATATTACCTTAAATCCGTAAGTGATTTCGTTATAAAAAGTCAAAATACGGCATTAGTATTGGTCTAGCACAGTTTTGAGACACGCAAACGTAGCCATAGCTACGGTGAGTATCGAAAAACGAGTATTGCCAATAATGATGCGGAGTTTAGCTTTGGAATAGAAGTTCACTTGCGAATTTAAGGTATTAATCTTGACACACTCATACAGGATTTTGTTTTCGAATGATTTTATAAAACAAAGTTGGGAGAAGCCGTTTTAACGTTACCGCCTTCAACTCTCCTCCTCCCGCAAAAATTTCCATTTTTTGCTTTCTCATTCCTTTTATAATTTGTCGTGCACATTCTTGTGGGGAAATTCCTTTTTCTTGATTGCTGTCTAATTGATTGTGTGCACTTCCCTTTTCCGTTAGAGCATTATTAGAAATATTCGTATTGATTAATCCCGGAAAAACCAACGATACTTTTATATTGTTTTTTTCTTCTTCCAAACGTAAAGACTCGTAAAAACCCACCAGAGCGTGTTTTGATGCCGAATAGGCAGAACGCAAGAAAAATCCGAATTTACCGGAAAGACTGCTAATGACAACCAAATAACCGCTTTTCTGCTTTTGCATAACAGGAAGAACAGCCTTTGCCAAAGCTATATTCCCGAAATAATTGATTTCCATAATCTTCCGGTCAATTTCCAACGGGGTTTTACTCGCCAAAGAACGTTGGCTTATTCCCCCGTTGTTGATTAACACATCTATTCTTCCGTACTTAGCCATCACTTGTTGAACTAAATCCGGAAAATCATCTTGAAGTTCCAAATCCAACGGCAAGACAAACGTTTCATGAGAACACCTGTTTTGTACACGTTTCAATTCATTCTCCCGCCTTGCTGAAAGCACCACCTTTGCCCCTGCTTCACTCAACTGACAAGCGAGTTCCTCTCCAATCCCCGAAGTAGCACCGGTAATCCAAATGACTTTATCTTTAAATTCCATACCTTAGTTTTTCGAGGCTACGTTTCTACTTGATTTTAAATCCAATTTCAACAAAGGGGCAAACTGCTTAAATAATTCCCCATTAGAAATGGAACACCCCTGTTCCATTAAATCAAAAATTTCCTCTTCCCTGCTTTTTCCATAAACTTTTTTAGCACTAAACACCTCTATTTTGTCTAAGTCTTGTTGTGTTAACTTTTTAATTTGCAACAAATCTAACTCATTAGACTTAATACTTATTAAGTGAGCCTCCTTGGGAGCAAAATAAAACAGTTTAAAATCTGTCGAAGACTTAAAATCCAAAAACTTTATATTCTCCAACGACTTTTGAAAAACAACATCACTAAACATATTAATTTTTTCTTCCGCTTCCTCTGGAGATTTCGCTTTCATCTCCTCCCACATCGGTGCATCAATGCCATTGGCAGAAAGAAACTGTACAAACTCAGGTTTTAATTCTTCTAGTTCCTCTTTCGTTAGTCTTCTGTATTTCATTTTGAACTGTTCGTTTTATAATATCCTTTAATCGCCCTATGGTCTGAATACTCTTGTTTAAGTGTGTGAAATGCAACACATTCCAACGCTTTATCGTGCCAAATGTAATCAATTCTTAACCACGATGTTCCCTCCCAAAAAGTACTGCCAATATATGTACTGCCCATCCCCTTTCCTTTCTCCCTAAAAGAATCCTTCAAAACCGAAGAAAACTGTCGATACGTATAAGAAACAGGCGTATCATTCAAATCTGTCCCCACAACCACGGGAAAAGTGCTTTTTTTAATATGAGCCAAAAGTTCTTTCGACTGAATCACACGAGAAACAAAACCTTTTTTCAAACGGGCGAGCAATTTCTTAAAAGGAGCGATATCCTCAACAGGAGTTTTATCATTTTCACCCGAAAGAAAAGAATAATCCTTATAATCCAAATGAATTGACCCCAAATGAGCATTATATACCCTAATCGTATCATCATCCACAATAATATCAGCAAAAATTGCATGATTTTTATTGGAATTGGAGAAGTTTATTCTACCTGTTTTAATAATTTTAAACTTGCTGAAAATTGCTGTCCCAATACTTTTAGCACCGTTTTTTGTTGGCGTATATTCAAACGAATACGGATAGTTTAATTCACCTTTAATCCTAGTATTGGAAGGCGAACTCAAATATTCCTGAAAACAAAGTATATCAGGTTGTTCTTCTTTTACCAAATCAATAATCTTTTGTTTAATTCCCTTAATTTTCGTCCAATCATACAAATCAAAAAGACGTACATTGTAACTCATAACGGAAAAATCGGCCTCGTCTGCCTCTTGCCTATGAAAAGGAAACTGAAAAAAACTGAAAATAAGATTAATCCCCAATAATAAAGGTACTAACGAAACCCAAATTTTCTTTCTATCCTTAAACAGCCAAAAAAGCGCAAAAAACAAATTAGCAATCAACCAAAAAGGAAAAACAAGCCCGAAAAAAGCAAAAAAATAAGACGTTTCAGGCGAGACAAAAAGAGACAACAAGGCAAACAAAAAGCCTGTTGCAACCAAAAAGTTAACAAAAACAAAAGCGGTATAAAAAAATCTCTTCAATTTAAAATTCAATTTTTGGAGGATAAAAGTAGAAATAATAAACGTAAGTTAATAAAACCTTTGACAATAATTATCAGGGCGTTCCCATTACGGCATTAAAAAGCGGTTTCGTTGCACTACATCACTTTTCAACGCCGTAATGGTCGGGCTATCACTACTCACTCTTTTGTGTTGCATAAGTGCAACAACACAAAAGGAGTTCAAACACGCCGTTCTATCCCTAACACGGGACAAGTGAGTGCAAAGAAAACGGAGTTTAGTTTTCTTAGACGATGAAAAATTCTTTTGCATAGCCCCAGCTATGGAAAATAATTTTGAAGAAGTATAAGGAAAATAAAAACGTTTTATTGTGCTCAGATGTCCCATGTTAGGGATACCAATCCCTAACGCATGTATAATGAGTGAATAGAAAGTGAATTTTTGGTTTCTTATACGATGAAAAAAATCTTTGCATAGCCCCAGCTATGGAAAATAATTTTGAAGAAGTATAAGGAAAATAAAACCGTTTTATTGTGCTCAGATGTCCCGTGTTAGGGATACCAATCCCTAACGCGAGACTAATCTTTTTTCAGACCTAGTAGGTTTTCAAAACCTACTAGCTCTCAGTGAAATGAGCGGTAAGAAAATGGAATTTAGTATTCTTAGACGATGAATAAAATATTTGCATAGCCGTAATTATATTTCGCAAAAATAACAACGAGTGAAATGAAAAGAACTAATTTATAACTTATACCTTAAATCCGCAAGTGAAGTTTTATTACAAAATCAAACCCGGATTCTTAATTGGCTATGCTCATTTTTTTCAGTAACTTTGTTCGCTAAGAATTTTTATCTAAAACACACAATGAAACACTTAATTGCTCCTTCGCTCCTTTCAGCAGATTTTGCTAACCTGCAAACTGAATGCGAAATGTTAAACAAAAGCCAATCTTACTGGTTTCACTTAGACTTAATGGACGGCATGTTTGTTCCCAATATTACGTTCGGAATGCCGGTCATTAAAGCCATCAAAAAACATGCAACCAAACCTTTGGACGTACACTTGATGATTGAAAAACCGGAACGCTATATCAAAGCCTTTAAAGAATCAGGGGCAGACATTCTTACCGTGCATTATGAAGCATGCACCCATTTACATCGTACTTTGCAAAGTATAAAAAATGAAGGAATGTTAACTGGTGTTGCACTCAATCCTCACACTTCAATAGACTTACTCGAACCTGTTTTGGAACATATTGATGTAGTTTGTATTATGAGTGTAAACCCCGGATTCGGA